>CAYUUB010000032.1:10677-12483 GCA_964447725.1 uncultured Oscillospiraceae bacterium | reverse complement strand
GCTTTTTCAGAGCGTTTTTTCCGGATGCCATACCATACCCCCGTCGCGATGAGCAACGCGCCGCCAAGACCACCTAAAACATACGGCAGGGTGAAGTCCTGTCCCGTCTGGGGCAGACTGCTCAGGCCGGTAATCGTGATGGTGTGGTACACACGATCGTCATACCCGTCGTTGATCCATGCGTAAAGCTTCGTGCCACTGGAAGGTGTGTTGTAGCGGGCGTATAGTACGATATGCGCTTCGCCCCCGTGCATGTCGGCGCGCCGGTCGTTCAGATCGTCGCTTGTGATCGAAAGATAGCTCTTCGACCAGCTCCAGTGGACTATGCTGGAAGAATCGTTCACGATCGAACCGTCGGCTTCATGCAGATAAACAGTGAACGTGCCGGTGCGGGTGGTTTTGTCAAGGGAACTCGGTCCCTCGATGGTGAGGTACCGGGCGGTCTTCACGGTGAAGTCCGACGTTTTGTAGGTGCTGTAACTGCTTCCGTTGATCGTTGCCTTAATGGTCGTTGATCCTTCCGTTCCCGCCGAGGTGGACGTAAACGTCGCGGTGCTGTAAAGGACGCCGCCGCTTTCCGTAAAGGAAGAGGACGCCGCCGTCAGCGAGCCGACCGATGAATTGGAGTTTTCCCAAGTGACAGTAGAGGAAGACGGAATCAAATTACCGCCGTACTGCACGCTCAGAGTGAGGGTTGCGCTTGTGCTGGCGGCGTTGATGGTCTGGCTGGCGGGGGACAGCGTAACGATCGGGTTAACCGTTACGACGCAGGTTTTTGTCTGCGAGTCGGCGCCGGCGGGCGCGCTTTCGGCTGTAATCGTTGTCGTGCCGCCGCCGACGGCCGTTACCAGGCCGGTTGAATCGACGATTGCAACGTTCGTATCGCTGGAGTGCCAGTTGACGCTGCCCGCCAGGACATTGCTCACGTCGAGCTTGTGCGTCGTTCCGCCGGTCATCGTGACGGACGTCTCGCTGATGCTCATGGTAAGGACCGTAATCGTCAGGCTTGCCGTATCGCCGTCGGGGTCTGTCGTGTCATACCCTTTGAACGTAACGAGGTTGCTGGTTCCGGGGGTTACTCCTGTGACGACGGTGTTCGCAGAACTGGTATCGCTGAAGCTGATGCCGGAGCCGGTCGTGGTCCATGCATAGGTCAAGCCGGACGTGTCTCCGTCCTGATTGACGGTGCCGGCCAGGCTGATCGTACCGCCTGCGACAATCGATGCATCCGACCCCGGCGTGATCGAAACGCCGGTGACGTTGGCAAGCGCAACATTCGGTATGCCGGCGATGGCCAGCGCAAGAGCAAAGACCATCGCAAAAACGATGGTTTTTGCCAGGCGGGGGTTTTTCATATTTTGTTCCTCCTTTAGCAAATGGAACGCTGTTTTCGGAATCAATCGTACTATTTGGAACGCATAGGACTGATATCATCATATGGAGCGAAACCGGCAATGTCAATCGGCAGGCATAATCGTTTTCGGTTTTTTAACCGGAACGTAACGAATGCGCCTTTTTCGCTTAACATTACCCGGCAAAACCGGCGATGGATTATCGGTAAAACGTATTGCCGCCGATAAATTCGCGCAGAATGGACGTCGGCGGGATTTCATCTTCAACGTTGGCTTCGACAAAATAATTCAGGAATTTGACGATGGAATGCGCCTCGTCGTAATACGGGCTCTCCGGCTGGACGGCGGTCAGCAGCGGGAAGATATGCTTTTTCAGCACCGAAGGCTCGTAGATCAGCGTGGTGTTGAAGATTGCGTCCGCATCCTCCTGAAACGGGAAGATCCATTTTTCTTC
>CAYUUB010000032.1:1437-10577 GCA_964447725.1 uncultured Oscillospiraceae bacterium | reverse complement strand
TTTGCGCTGGTCGTCTTGCCGGAACTGGACGGTCCGGCAATCACGATCGCGCGCGCGCCGCGGTCGATAATTTCGTCTGCCAGCGCGGCAAACCGTTTTTCGTGGAGTGCTTCGTTTACGCGGATCAATGTGCGAACGTTGCTGTTGAGCACCATATCGTTCAGGTCGGCGACCGCTGCGCAGTGCATCAGCCTGCCCCATTCCTCGCTTTCGGAAAAGACGCCCGCGAGATGCGGCAGCGACACGTGTCCCGCCGGAACGTTGGGATTTTCCGCGGAGGGGCGCAGCAGCAGCAGGCCGCCCTTTTTCGCCTGAAGGTCAAAGACTTTGATATACCCCGTGGAGGGAGCCATTTCGCCATAGAAATAATCCACGTAATCGTCCAGACGGTATACGTCGAAATAGGAAAACTGCCGCCATTTTAAAAGCCGGACCTTGTCTTCCTGTCCGTCGCCCTGGAAAAAATCGATCGCGTCGTCGATGTCGATGCGCTTGCGTTCCAGCTTGCGGTCCGCGGCAACGATCTCCTGCATGGCGCGCTTGATGCGGTCGACGTCCTGCTGAGAAAGGCGCATGCCGTCTCCGATGGTCGCAAACAATCCGGCGCCGACGGCATAGTTGATGCGTACCCGTGTTTTTGGATAGAGCTTACGCATAGCGAACAAAAAGACGAACAGCATGGTCCGCTCATAAACACGGTTTCCGCGGGCGGTGTCATATCGAAGCAGCGTCACTTCGCCGTTCGCCGCACGCATCGCTCTGCGAAGCGTCACGCGCTGCGAGGGCTTGATGTCTTTTTCCCGGACGGGAACATAGTTGAGCGTAAACGTTTCTCCGGACACGTTTGCAGCCAGCGGCCGCGTCCTGAGGTCGTCGCTGTCCAGCCCCAGCCTCCTGATAATATCCAGCAGGGATTCCCCGCAACGTACGTCGGCGGGTTGTCCTTCGATTTTTAATTGCATAACGGCCTCCTTTTCAGGCTACTGGCGTTCCGGCGTCTTTTTCGTAAGCGCAAAAGCATTTTTGGCTGCAGCCGTAAAAATCAGCCCCACAAAAGCGACAATGCCGGCACGACCTGTTTTTTTCTTGAGATAACGCCCGGCAAAAACGCGGCGTTATCCTTGATTTTTACATTAAATGCATGCTCGACGGTGTCGATGTCCCCGATGGTGAGCAGCATCGTGCCCTCGCGGAGCACGTCGGTAAGCATGAGCAGCATCATGTCGTATCCGCGTTTCGCCATTTCGCGTTTCATGATGGCGAGGAATTCGTCTTTTTTCCCATAGAGCGCGTCGTTGTCGAGGGACGTGATCTGGGAAATGCCGAGCGAGTGACCCGCGATCTGGAACTGCTTGAAGTCGGAGAAATAAAGCTCGTCCAGATCGTGATGGCCGGCGGGCGATACGGCGAAAATTTCACGGCCCAGGTCTTCAAGGGATATCCCCGCAATCTTTGCCATACGCTCCGCCATGGACCGGTCGATAGACGTGCTGGTCGGGGATTTGAAAACGATGGTGTCGGAAACGATGGCGGCGGCGAGCAGCCCCGCCAGTTTTTTGCTCGGCATAACGCCGCGCTCAAAAAACATGTTCGTGATAATGGTGCAGGTACTTCCAACCGGTTCGTTGCGCACGTAGACCGGCGCGCCGGTTTCCACGTCCGCAAGCCGGTGATGGTCGATGATTTCAAGGATTTCAGCCTGCTCAAGTCCGGGTACGGACTGCGAAAGCTCGTTGTGATCGACGAGCACCACGCGCTTGCGGTTGGGTCGCAGCAAGTGGAAGCGGGACAGCGTGCCGACGACCCGGTCGTCCTCGTCGATGATCGGATAGCTGCGGAAACGCGATTTGAGCGTTGCCTCGCGCACGTCGTCCACATAGTCGTTCAAGTGGAAGGACACGAGGTTTTCGCGCCGGCAGATGCGGGAAACGGGAATGGCCAAAAAGACGAGGCGGCTTGCGGCGTATGCGTCGTACGGCGTGGTGACGACGCACGTTTGCTTGCAGTCGGCAATCAGCGAGCGGTCCACCTCCGATTCGCATATGATCAGACAGCCCGCGTGGCGCGCAAGCGCCTGCCGGATGGCCTCCGGCTGGTTGCCACAGATAACGATGCTTCCCTCGGACAGCTCCGGCATTCCGGAGTGGTTTGGGAGCGCGAGGATCAAATCGCCCGAGAATTCGTTTAATTCGGATTCCGGATTGAGCAGTCTTCCGTCGAGGCAGGCTAAAAGATTGAACAGCGGCACGCCGTCGACACGATTGCTGTTGATAAAGCGCATGTCGTAAGAGGCGATCTCTTCCGGCGTCAGCATGCCTGAGAGCCGGCCTTCCTCGTCTGTGACGGGCAGGGCGGGTACGCCGGCGCTGCCGCTGGCAATGGTCTGCCAGGCGTGATAGACGCTGACCGCGGCCGAGAGGATCGGCGGCGTGTCGAAATTCAGGTCGGAGACCTGCGTGCGCACATTATGGAGAAGCGGCGGCGCGGCAAAATCGAATTTTTTCAGCACCATTTGCGTCTGGTCGCTGAGTTCGCCGATTCGAGCGGCGGTATAGGCGCGTTCTCCAAGTGCATTTTTCAGCATCGCATAGGAAATGGCCGCCACGATGGAGTCGGTATCGGGGTTGCGATGGCCTGTAATGTAGATAGGCTCCATTTTTCCTCCAAAGATCAAGCATTATTCAAAGAAAAGTAAAGCGTGCGTTTCGGGCCTGCACGCAGGGATAAAACGACAAAACCGCTGCAGAAAGCGCAACGGTCGTTCAGGGATCGCTTCTACCTATTGTAACGGTTTTTACGGATGTCCGCAAGTTTAAGCAGAACGACGAACAGCGGCCGTTCATCCATGCCAAACAGGCCGTATACGTTAAAACGATCGGACGGCAACATTATTTTAAACAAAAAGAAAGACGAACGGAGCGGGCCGCCCGTCTTTCCTGCGAAAAGTTTATATGCTATCGTTTGTTATCGCTCCGAAGCGACAAAAAACAGCGCGACCGTGCCGGGTCCGGAATGCGCGCCGACGCTGGTCCCGATATCGTCGATGTGGATCATCACGTCGGGATAGTGTTCGTGGACAAGCTCCGCGACATACTCGGCGTCCGTTCTTGCGTCGCAATGGCCGATAAAGACAACGTCCGTCATGCCGGTGTCGATCGTGTCTTGCATATGTACGAACAGGGAATGCAAAGACTTTTTGCGGCCCTGCACCTTTCCTGTCGCGACAAGGTATCCGTCGTTATCGACGTGCATAACGGGTTTGATGTTCAGGATCGTGGCAATCGCCGCCGTTGCGCCGCTGATGCGTCCGCCGCGCTTGAGGTAGACGAGATCGTCGACTGTGAACCAATGCGCAAAGCGGCGCTTGTTGCCTTCCGCCCACGCCGCGAGCGCATCGACGTCCAGCTCGCGCTGCTTGCGCGCGACATAGTAGACGAACAGGCCTTCGCCGAGCGAAGCGGACAGCGAGTCGATGATTTTGATCGTGCGGTCGGGGTATTTTTCCCGCAGTTCCTCCGCGGCGGACAACGCGGAATGCAGCGTTCCGGAGAGCTTTGAGGAAAAACCGATGTAGAGGACGTCTTCGCCCGCTTCTAATACGGGTTCGAAAGCTTCGATAAAGGCATAGGCGTTGATCTGCGCGGTGGTCGCCACCTTGCCGGCGCGCATATTGGCGAAAAAAGTTTCGATCGGCATGTCCGAATTGCCGGGAATATAATGATATTCCCTGTCTTCCATGGTAAAGGCCATGGGGAGTACGGTAACGTTCAGATCCTTTGCAAACTTCGCCGGAAAGTCGCTGGTTGCGTCGGTAAATATTCGATAGCTCATGCTTTACCTCATTCCCGCGCGCTTTTTGGCGCGCTGATTTCTATTCGCGAAGGGGTAAGCTGCGAATCAATTGTCATCATTGTATCGTCTTTTCAAAATGCTGACAAGCATTTCGTCGGATTTGTGGTTTTGATTTCTAAACCAAACGATAAATCACGGCCCGGATACGATGCGCCTTACGCCGCCGCACTGAGGTGCGACGGAACATGCGACAAGAAAACGTGCACATTGACAGGGATATGTTATAATAACGCTGCGTATTTATGCGCGCATATTTGCCGGACATGCGAATACGCCGCGCCGGCGCCGGCGCGGCAATACCGGGCTGACGGTTCAGCCGGAAATATGATCCTTGGAACAGGAGTTTTAACATGAAAAAAGTTCTCTCGGTCGGAATGTCGACCATCGCTTCCATATTGCTGATCCTGATACTTGTGTTTACGTCGATCGGATTGGTCGTGAACAATCAGACATTTACGAACAACGAATTCACAAAGCTGGGCGTCAGCGACGAAATGGGCATCAGCAACGCCGACCTGGTGAGCTCGATGCAGCGTCTTGTGGATTATATGGAAGGCAATGCGGACGATATCGACATCGAAGTAACGCAAAACGGAGAAACGGTGACCATGTTCGACTATCCGCAGGAAGCCGAGCATATGGCCGACGTACGAACGATTTATCTGACCCTGGCATCGTACCGCGACGTCGGCGTGCTGGTCATGCTGATCCTGTTTCTGTTTGCGGCGGTCGTCGACTTTCGCAAAGCGCCGCAGCGTCTCGCGCAGGGGTACCTGTCGGGATCGTTCGTTATGCTGCTGATCTTTGGGTTTTTAGGCACGTGGGCGGCCCTCGATTTTTCCAATTTCTGGACGTTTTTCCACGAGGCGCTCTTCTGGAACGATCTGTGGCTTTTTGACGGAACGGAAAGCCGCATGATCAACATGCTGCCGGAGGACCTGTTTGCGGACATCGTCGGTCGCATCGGCATCTATGCCGGGTCCGTCGTGCTCGTTTTGATCGTGCTCAGCATCCTTGCGCTGGTCCTTTCGTCCGCCGGGTACAAGCGGCGCCGCGCCATCGTTCTCGCGCGCAAAAAGGCGCGCAAAGACGCTGTGGAAGCGCGGAAAAAAGCGAAGGCGGACGCCAAAGCGGCGGCGGAAAAGGAGAAACGCATCGCTGAAAAAAAGGCGCGGATCGCCGCCGCGAAAGCGCACGCCCAGCAAAAGGCGGAAGCGGAAAGAAAAGCGGCGGAGCGCGAGCAACTGATACAGGAAAAGCACGAAAAGCAAAAAGCGGCGGAAGCGGCCGCCGCCAGAGCCAGGCAGGCGGAAAAAAAGACAAAACAGGAAAAAGCCGCAGGACAGACCGAAAAGAAGAGCCGTTCAGCGGCACGGGCGCAGGTCGCTCCGTCAAAAACGGGCGGCGACGCACAAAAGCGGAAGAAGCGGAACAACGTTGCCGACGATACGGGGTTTTTGGATGACTGATTATTCTGAGCGTTCGCAGCGGAAGCTGGCGGAGCTGCGGAAAAGGCAAACGGTTCGGATTCTTGCCATTGAAACGTCCTGCGACGAAACCGCCGCGGCCGTCGTGCAAAACGGCAGGACGGTCGTGTCCAACGTCGTCCATACGCAGATACCGCTGCACGTTCCTTATGGGGGCGTCGTGCCGGAAATCGCCTCGCGCAGCCATGTGCAAAAGATCGGGCCGGTTGTTGCGAAGGCGCTGTCCGGGGCGGATATGGCGCTGTGCGACGTCGACGCGATCGCCGTGACGAACGGCCCCGGGCTGGTCGGCGCGCTGCTCGTCGGGCTGAGTTATGCAAAGGGCCTCGCGCTTGCGGCGGGGCTTCCGTTTTTAGGCGTTCATCACATCGCTTCGCACATTGCGGCGAACTATATCACCCATCCGGATTTAAAGCCGCCGTTTACATGCCTGGTCGTGTCCGGGGGTCACAGTCATATCGTCGCCGTGGAGGATTACGACCGTTACCGCCTGATCGGGCGCACACGCGACGATGCGGCAGGGGAAGCGTTCGACAAAGTTGCCCGCGTGCTCGGCCTGCCTTATCCGGGCGGCCCAAACCTTGAACAACTGGCGCTCGACGGAGACCCGCACCGCTATACGTTTCACTCGGCATTCAATGAAGGGGACGGATTCGACTTTAGTTTTTCCGGCATTAAGACGGCGGTCGTCAACCGGCTGCATAAGGCGCGCCAGGCGAACGAGGAAATCTCCCTCGCCGACCTTGCGGCGTCGTTCCAGCGTACAGTCGTGGACATTCTTGCGGAAAAGGCCGTTCGCGCCGCGCTTGCAGCGCCCGGTGAAACGGGCAAAAAGCTTGCGCTTGCCGGCGGCGTCTCCGCAAACCGCGCGCTGAGAAGCGCGCTGCAGCGGCGCGCGGAGGATGCGGGCGTACCGCTTTATTGCCCGGCGTTTGCCTATTGCACCGACAACGCCGCCATGGTTGGAAGCGCGGCCTACGGTAAGCTGATGGACGGTCGCATTGATGCGCTGTCGCTGAACGCCGTGCCATATCTTTCCATCGAAGCGTAACGGCGGAGAAAAATGCGACGGTTTTCGTGCAAAACTGCGTAAAATTCTGTGTTGTCGCGCGTAAAGCAAAATAAAAAACGGCGCTGGGCGGTCAAACCGCGGCAGCGCTTTTTGGTTGCGCGGTTGGACGCTCGACCCGATTTTGCTTATGCGGCCTGCAAAAAAAGAGGATTCACATTTTTGACATAATTGTATAGCAATGTGTGAAACCTGCGTAAAATTCGTTTGCCTTTTCCACTATTCGTTACAATATTCAAGGTGAATTGTGTGGATAACCATCCAAAATCGTTCAAATATAGCGATACGCATTGTGGATAAGTATGTGGATGGTGTGGATAGATCGATGAATATACAAAAAATCAGGGGGAATATCTATGCAGAGCGGACCGTTGGGGGTTGCCGCCGATTTTGCATGGGAAACGGGGCGCTGCTGCAAAATGAACGGGTCGGAAGGGAAAAGAGCATAAGCGCATCGTCCGGCGACGAACGCGCGCACCGTTTTTGCCGCGGAGAAGCTGGTGGGAAAAATGGAAAGGAGAAGGAAGCGTTCCCTCCCGAAAAGCGCGTGTTATAAAGCGTCGCCGTGCGTGTCGGCGTCGGCGCCTCTTTCAGTTTCTTCTTCAATCGGGTATTCCGTAAGCGGCTGCTGCGCAAGCGCATCAGCGGCTTCCTTGAACGCGCGCTTTTTTTGCGAGGCGTGATAGAGAAGCATCCCGATGCCGCTGATCAGCGCGGTTGCCGCAAAGACGATCAGGGCAAAGATATATCGCTGCGTGCCGAGCGCGTTTCCACTGATCGTCGACGTGACGATGGAGGGAATGCGCGCGATGGACGTAAGCACGACCCACGGCACCAGCTTGATCTTGGTCAGGCCGGCGAAATAGGTGAGAAGGTCCTTTGGCGTGCCGGGGATCAAAAACAGGAAAAACGCGGTTACGTTCAGCGTCTTTTCATCCTTTAAGTATTTCAGGGAATTGATTTTCTCGCGGGGGAAAAAGACTTCCACGGCCTTGATCCCGATTTTGCGAACGAACAGGAACACGATCGTGCTGCCGAGCACCAGCCCGATCCAGACGAGCAGCGTTCCCCAAAAAGCGCCGAAGGCGTACCCCGCCGCGATTTCCAGCGGCTCTGCGGGAATGAACGCGACCACGACCTGCAGCACGATCATGCCGACGAACAGGACGCGCCCCCAGGCGCCGCGCGCGTCGACCCATTCGCGGAACACGGCGGGATCGTCGAGGGAGCGTATCAGTGGTCCGCCGACGAAAATGGTCAAAAAAACAAGCAGGAGGACAAAGGCGGCGATGGATACGATCGAAGCCACCTTTTTTGAACGTGACGCGGGAGGCGTTGATTTTGAAGGTTTGTGATTCTGCATAGGCACAGTATAGCATCCCGTCCGACAAGGAAAAAAGAACAACCGCGCAAACTTTTGGGGAACATTCGTGATTCATGCGGAAATCATAGCAAAATACAATCCAAATTTCGCATAAAAGCATCGCAAAAAGCGGAATCTCTTTTCATGCGGGTAAAAATTCTGTACAATACGCGCATGGCTACAGCATTGCTTGTCATCATCTATCTTGCGTTTATCAGCCTCGGCCTGCCGGACTCGTTGCTCGGCGCGGCGTGGACGGTTGCATACGCTCAACTGGGCGTACCCGTATCCTATGCCGGGTTTGTTTCCATATTTATTACGGCGGGAACGGTGGTTTCAAGTTTGATATCCGTGCGCGTCATCCGGCGGTTCGGAACGGGCGCGGTCACGGCGGCGTGCGTGCTGCTGACCGCTTCCGCGCTCATGGGCATCTCGTTTGCGAATCGATTCATCTGCCTGTGCCTGCTCGCCATACCGCTCGGCCTTGGCGGCGGGGCGATCGACGCGGCTCTGAACAATTATGTCGCGCTCCACTACAAGGCGAGCCATATGAGCTTTTTGCACAGTTTCTGGGGCGTCGGCGCAACGGCCGGGCCGTTGATCGTCGCTTACTTTTTAGCGCGGGGCGCGAACTGGCGCGGCGGATACCGGACCGTTTCGATCATTCAGCTTGCGCTGGCCGCGGTGATGCTGGCGTCGCTTCCGCTTTGGAAGCGCGTTCCGCATGCGGAAGCGGAGCGCGCGGACGACGGGCCGATCGAGATCAACAATCGCGCCGCAATCGGAAGGCGCGGCGCGATTGCGGCGGTGCTGTCGTTTTTCTTCTACTGTGCGGGAGAGACGACGACCGGCCTCTGGGCGGCGACGTATTTCGTTAACGTTCGCGGCGTGGAACCCAGCGTTGCCGCAAGCTGGGGTTCGCTCTTCTTTTTCGGCATCATGGGCGGACGGATGGTTACGGGTTTTCTTGCCATACGCCTGAGGGAAAAAACGCTCGTCAACACCGGCATTGCAATTGCCGCAGCCGGCGCGGCGACGCTCGCGCTGCCGCTGCCGAAGGCGTTCCAGCTCGTGGGGCTGCTGCTCTATGGAATCGGCTGCGCTCCGATTTTTCCGAATCTGATCCACATTACGCCAAGGCGGTTCGGCGCGTCGCATTCACAGGCGATCATCGGGCTTCAGATGGCCGCGGCTTATACGGGCAGCACATTGATGCCGCCGCTGGTCGGCTGGATCGGGCAGAGGGCGGGATTCGCCGCGCTTCCGTACTATCTGCTGGCGTGCCTTTGCGCCCTGTTTGCGAGCATTGTAATCTGCAATCGAAAGACGGGTTTTGAAACGGGAAATCCGGCGCTGTAAAGAAACGGTT
>CAYUUB010000032.1:0-1337 GCA_964447725.1 uncultured Oscillospiraceae bacterium | reverse complement strand
GATAAAAAAAAGCACGACTCTTGACAAAAGAGGGCAAAGAGCTTAACTTTCTTGTGTTAGAAATGTTATGATAGAGATTGCCCGCGAATATATTTTGCATGAAAAAATCGAAGCGCGGGGCGGATGGTAAAGGAGATGGATATATGCAGTTATTGATTCATATTACCAATCACGAAGACAGCGTCACTCCGATTTTTTCCAAGTTGATGGAAGCCGGAATCCATGGCGCGTCGGTGATGGACTGTCAGGGAATGCTGACGACGCTGAACGAATGCGACAGCGTCGACGCGCCGCCGATTTTCGGTTCGCTGCGTCATTTTCTCAATCCCTGCCGACAGACCAATAAGCTGATTATGATCGTATTGAAAGACGAGGATATCCCGGTTGTCAAAGATATTGTACACAGCGTTGCGGGTGACCTGAAAGAACCCAACACCGGCATCCTTTTCACTATTCCGGTCATGGGGTGGGAAGGAGTTCCACACAAATAGTATGCATACGCTATTCTATATTGCGATCGCGATGATCGCAGGTCTATTAATGACGCGCGTCGTAAAGCTGATTCATCTTCCCAACGTAACGGGATACCTGATCGCAGGCCTTTTGATCGGCCCGTACTGCCTGAACCTCCTCAACAAGGAAATACTGGCGACGCTGGATATTTTAACGGTTGCAGCGCTGGGATTCATCGCTTTTTCCATAGGGAGCGAGTTCAAGCTTGCACATTTAAAGGCGATCGGCGGTAAGATCATCGTTATCACGGTCTGTGAAGCCCTCGGCGCTGTGATTCTGGTGGACGTCGTTGTCAGCCTCTTTGGATTTCCGGTCCCGATGGCGCTTGCCATGGGCGCAATCGCCGCTGCGACCGCGCCGGCGGCGACGCTTCTCGTCGTCCGTCAATATCAGGCGAAGGGCGAACTGACCAGCACATTGCTTCCCGTTGTGGCCATGGACGATGCGATTGGTCTGATGGCGTATGCGATCTCCGTTTCCATTGCGAAAATGATTGCAAACGGGGAAGCGTTCAACGTTATGACGACGATCGTCAGCCCGCTGCTCGAGATTATCCTGTCCCTGCTGGTCGGCGCCGCAATCGGCGTGCTGGTCGCGCTGTCCAACCGTTTCTTCCACAGCAAGGCGAATCGCCTGTGCATCGCCATTGCGGCGGTCATGCTCGGTGTTGGGATTGCCAAGCAATTCGACCTTTCGCATCTGTTGCTGTGCATGGCCATCGGCGCGACCTATGTGAATCTGCGCGACGATGCGATTCAAACGCTGGAACACACGGACACATGGACGCCGCCGTTGTTTATGATGTTTTTCGTCATTTCCGGCGC
>CAYUUB010000031.1:0-12641 GCA_964447725.1 uncultured Oscillospiraceae bacterium | reverse complement strand
AAGCGCGCAAGAACAACTGCGTAACGGCGCGCAAGGTCATCACGGTCGAGCCGTATGTGATGCAGAATCTTTCGTTCATGATCACGAATGCGCAGGATTCCCTGTCTTCCGAAGACGGCAGCGTGACGATCACCGGAACGGCGACCGCGGGAACCAAGATTACCGCAACCTGCCCGTCCACCGACGTAACGTTCGGCGAAGCGACGGTCACCGCGGCCGGGAGTTTCTCGATGGCGGTATCGATTGCGGAAGTCGGCGCGTTCGACATCACGCTGACCGGACAGTTGGAAGGATACTATAACGGCACGACGACCGCTACCGTCGAACGCCCGCCTTCGGTTTCCTCCTCGACGTTCAAGAAGGCCGCTAAAGATCTCGACGATTACTACACGAAGATTGTCGACGGGTCGGTTACGGAAGGCGACTTTGTCTTTACCGGCAAGGTGACGGAGATCATCTCCTCCGATCCATATACGATCTTCCGCGTGCAGTTGACCGACGGAACGGAAGTTATCTGTGCCAACCGCAGTACGAAGTCGACGATCAATTCGTCCGATCTCAAGGACAAAAAGCAGATCGCCGGTACGCTCAAGGGACTGTACACCGACGGAACGACCCCATATATCTGGGGCTGGTTCATCTGGAATAAGTAGCGACAAGTGAAAATCTGGGCGAAAATCATCAAAGATCACAAGATCGTCAGCGAGGCCGTGCGGGAGTTTCCTTCCGCGCGGCCTTCGGATGCGCAGGGCTGGCATCCGATTCTGGCCGAATTATGCAAGCCTCTGGACCTTGCGTGTCCGGTTGTTCTGAAAAAGCATATATCCGAGCTTCAGCGCTTCTCCAGAACGGTGTTTTCCCAGGCGGACTTCATCGAGACGATTTCGTTCGATCGCTTTGAGCTGGAGATCTTTCCGGAAAAGAAGAAGGAAACGAAGGTCGATTATTTGTTTGGCGACGACTGACGGTCGCCGGGCGTCCGCCTGTGATACGGACCTTACGCGCGTTGCCTGAAGATGACAGGATGCTGACGGATACCCGACGGACTTGCAATCCGGCGGGATTGTTTTTATACTGAAATTAATTATTTTTGCGTTCGCGCCCATAAGGCGCTGCGTTTTCAGAAACGATGGAGGAAAGAAAATGGAAATTCGCGAGATATTCGACCTTGTACCGCAGGCTGCGGAACAATTGCCGCGCGGCGTTTTTTTAACGGTGGGCAACGACGTCTGGAACCCGATGACGATCGGCTGGGGCCAGTTCGGCGTCATCTGGGGAAAGCCCATCTTGACCGTCATGGTGAGAAAAAGCCGGTATACGTACGAGCTGATTGAAAAAGCGGACGTATTCACCGTGAGCATTCCGCACTCGGGCGAATTGGCCAAGGAACTCGCGTTCTGCGGGTCGCATTCCGGGCGCGATGTGGACAAGCAGGCGAAAACGGGCCTGACGCGGTCGGGCGCAGAAGCCGGAGGCGCGGACGGCGTCGCCGAATGCGAAACGTTTTTCGAATGCCGTATTGTACAAAAGCTTTTCGGCGACTTAGGAGAGATGGACCCGGACCTGCGCGCGCGTTACTATGGCTCCAATCAGGCGCTGCCGGACGGCGACCCGCACGTGCTCTATTTTGGCGAGATCCTCGGCGCATACAAGAAAGCATAAGATACTGCGGGCGACGTAAAACCACGCGTATTTCAGCCAAACGGTCGACCGGACGGGCAGAAGTGTGACTAAGTCGCTTGTGTTCATATAAAGGATTTGCTATATTGTGAACAGAAGCCAGTTGTGCGGTAAAGACACGCGCAGCGAGCGTTCCACTGCTACTCGAAATTAAAAGCAACAGGAGGTTGATCACATGAAGTACGAATGCGTTTGCGGCTATGTTTATGACCCGGCGGTCGGCGATCCCGACAACGGAGTTGAACCGGGAACCGCCTTTGAAGACCTGCCGGAAGACTGGGTTTGCCCCGTTTGCGGACTGGACAAGAGCGCCTTTACCGCTGTGGAGTAAACGGGTCCCCGTTATCGACCGACAAAACAGTAACAAAGAATCGCCCCGCGAATTCGCGGGGCGATTTTGAGGCCGTCAAAAAACTTGTTTTTTGACGGGAGAATCGCGTTTTGCCTCTCGCCCTTCGGACTCCCGGGCGGCAAAACGCACAAAGAAACCGCCCGAAACGGGCGAGAATGTTGCGGCGGTTAAACCGCCGCAGCCGGAATATACGGGTTAAGGGCTGCGACCCTTAACAATTCTTGGGACTTCTTTGCCGTTGCGTCCAAATCGTTCGATTATTCGGCCGGGGCGGTGTAAAGCGCTTCGTAAAGCGCGTCGACCGCTTCCAGCAAACGCGGGCCGGGCCGCATAAGCGCTTCGCCGTCGACGGAGTAAACGTCCTGCCTGACGACGGCGGTGATGCCTTCCCAGCCGGGCCGTTCCATGATTTCATCCGTGGCGCCGAGCGCGTTGCCGCTTGTTTCGCTGTTGGTTTGCTGAGTGTCGATCGTGGATTCCACTCCGTCCGGAGTCGTGGTGATAATGACATCGGGGTTGCGGCCGATGACCTGCTCGGCGGTAACCGCCGCGTATCCTTCAAGGTCTTCAAATTCGTTTTTTAAACCCAGCAAAGCGGCGATATCGTTGACCAGCGTGCCGCTGCCCGCGGTTTCGAGGCCGTCTGCAAGCGGAGAAAGCTCGAAATAAACGGAACCCAAACTGCTGCCCGATGTTTTTTCCTGAATCGTGGCGAAAGACGTCAGCATGTCGGCCACCAGCGAGCCCGCTTCGGCGACGCGGTCGGAGACGGCGCCGAGCAGCGTGACGGCGGAATAAACGCCGTTGATATCCGTTGCGTCGGTCACCACAGGCTGAACGCCCGCGCTCTGCAAATCGGCGAGCAGATCGGCGTTTTCGGCATCGTCGGCGTTCATGACGACGACCTGCGGATTCAAATCGAGAATCAACTCCGAGCTGGGAGTTCCGTCCGTCGTGACATACGGGACGGCATTCACCGCGTCGGGATAATCGCACGCTTCGCTGCGACCGACGATCTGTTCGGAAGCGCCGATTGCGCACAGAATCTCACAATCCGCCGCATCCAGAACGACAATGCGGCCGGCGTAGGAGTCCATCTGTATGACGTTCCCGGCCATGTCGGTTACGTCGATAAGCGACGTTCCGCCGGCCGTCGCGTCACTGTCGCCCCAAACGTCGCTTTGGGCGTCGACGGAGCCTTCGGCGGGGACCGGCGAAGGCAGCGCGCAGCCGAAAAACAGGCAGACGGCAAGTACTGCCGCGAGCAGAATTGCAATGGATCGAATACTGTTGCGTTTCATTGGATATCATCCTTTCCGATCAAACGATCGTAAACTTTGGCGGGCGGTGCCCGCCGGCCGGAGCAAAAACAAAACTCTCCGCGTTCCGGAGAGTGACGGGCAAGGACGCATACCGTTCGGAAACGTCAGACGACCGATCGAAACCGGCCGGAACACATTCGAACGGCGGTATCGAACCGGCGCTATTATAGCATTCCGCGCGATTCGGGTCAACCGGAGCGGAACGGGAGGCGGGCTGCGGCGCAGGCGGAAGGGCTTTCGACAATCCGGCGGAAACGGCGCAGGCGGGCATAAAAAACCGGCGGCGCCATGCAAGAATGCTTCTGTACGAATGAAAAAAAGGATTGTATAATATAGAAAAGCGTATCTGCTTTTGAGCGATTCCAAAGATATTTTTTATATGGAGCGAACCGACATATGAAACAGAAATATCCTATTGACGAGCATCTGGAAGTCCCGGTCAACGGAACGACGCTGGACTTCCGCATCCGTGGCACGAGTACGTCCAACCCCGTTATCCTTTTCCTGCACGGCGGCCCCGGCGTATGCGACCGGCACTTTATTCTGCGCGACCAGGCGCCGCTGACGGATGCATTTACGCTGGTCTGCTTTGACCAGCGCGGCGCAGGCAAAAGCTATACCGCAGAGCAGGCGAGGCACGGGATGGATATGGACACGGTCGTCGAGGATGCGCGCATTGTTGTCGAATACCTTTGCGGACGGTTTCACAGGGACAAGATTTTTGTCGCCGGCCATTCATACGGCAGTTTCCTCGGCGTGTTGCTTTGCCAGCGTTATCCGCAGAGGATCGCGGCATACGTCGGCACCGGCCAGCTTGCGGACGGTCCCGAAAACGAACGGCTGTCATATGAATTCGTTGTTGAGGAGGCGACGAAGCGCGGCGACAAAAAGGCGCTTTCCGACCTCAAAAGGATCGGCCCTCCACGAAAGGGTTTCTACAAATCGATCGACGATCTGATGGTTCAACGCAACTATCTGAACAAGTTCGGCGGCGCGGTTTACGGTAAGAGCGAAACGATGATGAGCTCCACGGTACTGCCGATTTTGCGCTCGCCGGAGTACTCGCTTTTCGATATTCCGCGCTATTCGAACGGGGCGTTTTACAACATGCGCCAGCTTTGGCGGCCGGTCATCGGCTGCGACTTTATGGAGAGCGTGCGCACACTGGACGTTCCGGTGTACATAACGCAGGGGAGGCACGACCGCAATACGCCGTCCGAGCTGGCAAAATCGTGGTTCGACGCGCTGGACGCCCCGCACAAGGAGTGGATCTGGTTCGAAAGCAGCGCGCATTCCCCGATGCGCGAAGAGCCGGAGCGATGGAACGCGGTGATACGCGAAAAGCTCCTTTCGTAAGCGAAAAACGCATACGGCCACCGGACGGAGGACCGCCGAAACGGGTGTTCCTCCGTTTTCCGTATCGCTTTTAAAAAAGCATGCGATTGCGTGGATACCGCGCGGTATTTGACACGAAAGTCATGATATTGGAAAGATTCTGAAAACAAATCTGCGCGACGCTCTTGCCTGCTTGCCATTGCAATTGCAATTTGGTATGATACACGATGCACCTTTGTTGAACGGCGTTCGCAACGAATCGATTGCGTGAGACGGGGGCTTTTTAATAACCGCGGATAAAAAAGCAGCAAACGGCGGAACATGGAGAAGCAATGGAACAGCGGACGTACGGGAAAAAGAAACGGAAGATAGGGCATATCGATTATCCGATCGTGCTGATGGTCGGCCTGCTTTGCGCGTTCGGGCTGGTCATGGTGTTCTCCGCAAGCTATTATTATGCGCAGAACACCGCCTCGGTCGGGTATGACGGTTATTATTATATCCGTAAGCAGGCGGTCTATCTCGCCATCGGTTTCCCGACGATGCTGCTTATTTCACTGATCGATTTTCGAAAACTTGAGCGGTTCAAGGTCGTAGGCATCCTGCTTTCCATTGCTCTGCTGGTACTGGTTCTTATCGTTGGCCAGGAAACCAACGGCGCAAAACGCTGGATTGTGATCGGCGGACAGAGCATTCAGCCGTCCGAGATAGCAAAATTCGGCATGATGCTCTACATGTGTTCCTTTATGGCGAAGAAACATGCCGTCATGCAGAGCTTTTCAAAAGGGATGCTGCCGATGCTGCTGGTCATCGGCATTATCTGCGGCCTGGTCATGTTGCAGCCCAACATGTCGATGGCCGTTATCATGGGCCTGATGGGGTACGCGCTGCTGTTCATCGGCGGCTGCGATACCAAGCAGATGCTGTTGCTGGCGGTCGTATTTGCAGCCCTGTTCGCCTTGCTGGCGGTCATCGAGCCGTACCGCATGGCGCGGCTGACGTCGTTCGTCAATCCATGGGAGGACGCGCTCGGCGACGGCTACCAGCTCATCCAGTCCTATTACGCGCTGGGTTCCGGCGGGCTCTTCGGCGTCGGCCTGAACAACAGCCACCAGAAGCTCCTGTACATGACGTACGGCGAGTCGGACTTCATCTTCGCCATTGTATGCGAGGAGCTCGGACTGATCGGCGGCCTGGCCGTTCTGGCCGCGTACGGCTTCATCATATATCGCGGGATTCGCATTGCGCTTTTGTGCCGCGACCGGTTTGGCAGCATGCTGGCCGGCGGCATTACGGTCGTTTTCGGCCTGCAGGTGTTCGTTAACATCGGCGTTTGCACGGGACTGCTGCCGACGACGGGACAGGCGCTTCCGTTTATCAGCGCCGGCGGATCGTCCATGATGATCTTCCTTGCTGCGATGGGCGTTCTGCTGAGCATTTCACGGTTTAATAATCAACGGGCTTAGATGGGATACGGCGCGGTTTTGAATAAACCCTGCGCCGGTCAACAGAATATGAATGGAACGAGATAACCGCAGGTATGGCGAAAGGCAAAGATAAAAAAAAGAACGGTGGTCGGGAGCGCGAGAAGAAAAAAGGCTTCTTGTCGCATTTTTTTGAACCGGTTCCGTCGGAAGAGGAGGCCGATCCGGCATCGGCGAACCGCCAGTACGGCGAGCCGCCCGAGCAGCCGCTTACGCACCTCTTCAATGATGACGAACTCGAATTTTCCGACGAAGAGGATGCCGAGAAAATCGCCGATCTTACCTGGGACGACGGCGAGAAGGTCGTGTCGGACACGACGCGGATGCGTTACCGTAAAGGAGACTCGCGCGTCAAACCCGGCAAGCAATCGAAAAGCGAACCGATCCGGCTGTTTGACGACGAAGCCGGTTACGATACGGAACAATCGCGGGAGCAAACGACGCGTACGCGGATTTTCCGAACGGGTTCCTCCACGACGGCGCGGATTCATATCAACGAAACGGAAGAATCCATCCGCATGGCGGAGGCGCGGAAGAAAGCGCGCGCACGCGAAGCGGCAAGAAAACACGAAGAGTATGTCGAACGGCAGATTCGTAAAAAGCAGAATCTGAATATGTTTAAAAAGCTTTTCGGCAATCTTGCGTTCGTGCTGGTGATCCTTGCGGCAGTCGGCGTGGCGCTGTATTATGGCTTTTTGCTTTCCGATATTGTTGTGATGGGAAACGAGGAGTACTCGGCCGATTACATTATCGAACTTTCCGGACTGAAGCTAGGCACGCATATGCTGTTTTGCGATCTTGATCAGGCGGAAGAGAACATCGAAGAGGACCCGTATTTACAGGTGGACTCGATCACGTATATTTTCCCGAGCCGTATTCGCATCGTTGTAAGCGAGCGCAAGGAGGTCGCGGGCATCATAGGGCTCGACAGCAACGTTATCATCGATAAAAACGGTTACGTGCTTTCCATGAGCGGTGGCACTGACCTTTCGGGGCTGATTCAGGTTACCGGCGTCAGCATGACCGGCTACCAGCTTGGCGAACGACTCGGTCAGGGCAACGATTTTTCGACCGCAACGCTGGTTCAGCTGATTTCGGTACTGGAAGAATATTCTTTGACCGATTCCATTCAATCCATCGACCTGACGACGCCGCTCGCAATCACGATGGAAGCGAGCAATGGCCTTCAGATACACGTTGGGCAGGCGACCGATCTGGAGAGCAAGATGGACGTGCTTTCCCGGCTCCTGCCGGAGTTCCTTGCGAAAAACGTCAGCACCGGCACGCTGTATCTTTCCGCCAAGGGCGGAACGGTGTATTCGCCGACGCCGATCGAGGAGCGTCAGCCGGTCACAACGGACACGGACGACACCGGCGATGGAACGGGCGAAACCCATATCGACCTTGACGGAGACGGGATCGACGACGAGACGGGCGAAACCTTCACGCCGGCCACGCCGACGCCCACGCCGGAGCCCACGCCTTCCGGCGGCTCGGACGATTTCTCCGGCTGATCTTGTTTTTCGGCTGAAACAGACGCACCGTACTGCGTCCCGGCATAAGCAGCAAGCGCTCTGCAATATGCCGGGCGCTTTTCTGTTTTGCTTCCGTGCAGCACCGCAGCGCTGCGGAAGATGCGGAAAGTTTGGCCGTACAACGTGGCTGCGGGGCCGACCATTGGAAAAGCTGGTGGTTTGTGGTATGCTATGCCAACGGGGGGCAATGCAGAGCAAGGAGGACGACCGGTGGAAGAGGAACTGTTGATTCGGCGATATTTCGATGCATGGCTGCATCAGGATGCATCCGACCTCGAAGAACTGTTTGACCCGGACATTGTCTATGTTGAATGCTATGGGCCGGAATACCATGGAATCGGACAGATCACGCAATGGTTTTCCGACTGGAACAAGTGCGGCGAAGTGGTCAGGTGGGAAATCAAACGTTTTTTCAAGCAGGGTAAACAAGCCGTTGCGGAGTGGTATTTCGAGTGCGTGTACGACGGCGTCGTCAGCGACTTCGACGGCGTATCCCTGATCGTGTTCAACCGGCACGGCGCAATTCGTGAGATACGCGAGTTTCAATCGAAAGCGGAGCATGTCTTTCCGTACGGGGAATTTTAATCGCGCCCGAAGGAAGCCGGGTTCTCGGCATGGGCGGAATGTTTTGAACAAAAGGACAAAGCCGGATGCTTTGATGCGTCCGGCTTTGTCCGTGTCAGAGATTTACTTTTCTTTTAGATAGTTCACAGCAAAACTGACGAAATCGCGTTCGGCTTTGCTGAAAACGAGCTCCTTTGGATACACGAGGTAGATGTTGCGATAAGCGCCCTCGGCGTCCAGATCGAACACCAGCAGGTCCCCGCTGCTTTCGTATTTTTTTGCCGCCATCTGCGATACCACGGCGACGCCAAGCCCGCTGACCACGGAGCTCTTGACGGCGTCCGCCTGATTCATGCGCGCCACGATACGGAGCTTGCGGTCGGCCATCCCGTTCTTTTCCAGATAGTAACCGAACTCCTTTCGCGTGCCGGAAGACTGGCTGCGCTCGATCATCGGCTCGTCGAGCAGGTCGCGCCCGTATAGGCGGCGACGATGCAGCTGCTGATAATGGCTGTTGTTCGGCGTGATCATGACGAGCTTATCGCGGCAGACGGCGCGGTATTCCAGCTCTTTGCGATTCAGGTCGGTGCCGCAGAAGCCGATGCGCGCGTTTTGATTGTGAAGCTGCTCGTGGACAAAAGTACTGTCTCCGTTGACCAGAACGAACCGGCAGGTCGGATGAAGTTTTGCGTAGTCCGCCATCAGATTCGGCAGGAGATACTCGAAGGAGTCCGTGGACGCCGCGATGAAAAGCTCCTGCTGCGCGGGCTCTTTCGAAACCTCGTCGGTCAGGATACGGCATTGCTCCACGATGGCTTTGGCATAGGGGTAGAGCTCCTTGCCGCGCTTGGTCGGCGCGACTTGCTTCTTTGCGCTTCGAACGAACAGCTGCACGTTGAGCGCGTCTTCCAGCCCCTTGATGTGTGCGCTGACGGTGCTTTGCGCCAGCGAAAGGTCGATTGCGGCGCGCGAAAAGCTATTGGTCTCTGTGACCGCAACGAAAACTTCAAGTTGACGGATGCTGAAATTGATCACTCCGTGTCGCGCCCTTCCTAAGTATAATACCCGTTTTATCGAAAATAACGATTAGACCTATTCTACAACATTTTTGGAGGATAATGCAAATTAATTTCGGTTTTGTGGCGGTAACAAACCTATGGAACGAGCGCTTGTCGTTCTCAACAGCGAAAGCACCCTTTCGGGTGCTTTCGCTGGTTAAAATATCGAATAATCGGGAAGGTCGTTTGTTATTTGAAGAGGGACAATACCCACTCCAGTACGTTATATTTGTCGAATACGGCCACCGAGATCAGCGAGACCGTGGACATGATCTTGATGAAGATGTCCAGGCACGGTCCAACCGTATCCTTCAGCGGATCGCCGACCGTATCGCCTACGACTGCGGCCGCGTGCGCATCCGAACCTTTGCCGACGCCTTCGATCGCGCCGGATTCGATGTATTTTTTACCGTTGTCCCATGCGCCGCCGGCGTTGCCGGTCATGATGGCAAGCATGATGGAGCAGATTGTTGAGCCGATCAAAATCCCGCCGACGAATTCCGGCCCGAGCAGGAAGCCGGAGAACACAGGCACGACGATCGCCATAAACGCGGGGACTTTCATTTCGCCGAGCGCACCCTTGGACGATATCTCGATACAGGTTTTATAGTCCGGCAGTTCCGTGCCGAGCAGGATGCCCGGAATTTCCCTGAATTGACGGCGGACTTCGTCGACCATCTTCCTGGCCGCCTTGGTAACCGCTTCGATCAGCATGCCGGAGAACAGGAACGGAAGGGCTCCGCCGATAATCGCGCCGGCGAGCGTGATAGGATTGATCAGGTTAAGCGAGAGCGGCGTGGCGGGGTCGTTGTAGGAATAGAGGTAGGAAACCATGAGGGACAGCGCTGCGAGCGCACCGCTGCCGATGGCGAAGCCTTTGCCGATGGCGGCGGTGGTGTTGCCGACGGAATCGAGCGTGTCGGTGATTCTGCGAACGTCTTCGTCCAGCCCGCTCATCTCGGAGATACCGCCCGCGTTATCGGAGATCGGGCCGTAGGTGTCGACCGAAACCGTTGCGGTGACGAACGAGAGCATGCCGGCTGCGGCCATGGCCACGCCGTAGAGGCCGGACACATAGTAGGAAACGATGATACCGCTGCCGAGGATGATGCACGGGATCGCCGTGGAACGCATGCCGAGCGAGAGCCCTTCGGTAATCGTCAGCGCGGGGCCTTCCAGCGCGATCCTTGCCAGGTGACGCGTGGGTTTGTAATCGGTGCTGGTGTAGTATTCCGCCGTTGCGCCGATGAGGATGCCTGCGGCGATGCCGACGAAGGCGCCGATCATCGGGGACACAAAGCCCGCCTTAAAGCCGACCATGGACGTATCCATGCCCCGGAACATGAAGTATGACATCACAAAGCCTGCGATAGTGGTCAGGCCCGCCGAAACATATGTTGCAAAATTGAGCTCCTTGTGCGGGTTTTTCAACGTTTTTTTCGCCAGCAGCGAGAAGATGCCGACCATGCAGCAGAGCAGGCCCGCCGCCGCGAACAGGACCGGGAAGAGGAGCATGCGGTTGAGCAGCGCGTCGCTCATGCCCGTTGCGTTCGCTTTTGAGGTCAGGAAAAGGTTGACGGCAAGGATGGCCGCGGCCGCGAGCGAACCTACGTAGCTCTCCAGAAGGTCGGACCCGAGGCCTGCGACGTCGCCGACATTGTCGCCGACGTTGTCTGCGATGGTGGCGGGGTTGCGCGGATCGTCTTCCGGAATCCGGGCTTCGGTCTTGCCTACGAGGTCGGCGCCCATGTCGGCCGCTTTGGTGTAGATGCCGCCGCCGACACGGTTGAACATCGCGATGACGGAACAACCCAGAGCATAGCCGGAGAGGCACATCGTGAACGGCACGATCTCGACACCGAGCCAGTTCGTTTCGGAAGCCATTCTGGCTACGTCCAGCAGGCCGAGGCCGACGCCGAAGATCAGATAAACGAGCAAAAGGCCGAACAACGCGCAGGCGCCGACGCAAAGGCCCATGACGCTGCCGCCGCGGAACGCAACCTTCAGCGCTTCGCCGAGGCTCTTTGTCGTGCGCGCGGCGTTGGAAACGCGGACGTTGGCGTAGGTTGCGATCTTCATGCCGATCCAGCCGGCCGAGGCGCTCATGGTTGCGCCGAGCACAAAGCAAATCGCGGTGAACGGCGTTACGATTGCGGCGAGAATCGCAGCGACGATGAGCACGACGATGAGAAGTATTTTGTATTCATAGCGAATGAACGCGTTTGCGCCGACGCGGATTGCGGAGGCAACGCCCTGCATCTGTTCGGTGCCTTCGTCCATTTGTTTGACTTTTGCATAGTGGAAGCTGGCATATGCCAACCCGAGGATTGCGGCAAACAATCCAAGTATCAGTGGTAACGACATTTCTTTCTCCCATCTCCGCAGTGGGCTTTGCCCAAATGCCTGCGGGCACCTTACCACTCATTTTATTTAGGAATGCTGCGAAGAGCAAACGGGAAATTGAGATATAAAAAACGTTGTTATCGAACAAAACGATAACAACGTACAAATCGAGCCAAAATATCTTTTATTTGAATAATTTAATACGTTTTAAACGATCAGCCACGCCATTCTTTGTCCGCATGCCGGCAGATTGCGTCGAAGCTTTCGGCGCTGATGTCGTGCTCCATTTTGCAGGCGTCGGCAAAAGCGGTTTCTTCACTGACGCCGAGATGGATCAAAAACCGGGCCAGAAGACGATGCCGCCGGTACATGCGCTCCGCAATCTCGCGTCCGGATTCCGTAAGCGTGATGCACTTGTCGTCCGCCATGAGGATATAGTCGTTTTCCCGCAGGAGCTTGGTTGCGTGGCTGACGCTGGCCTTCGTTACGCCGAGACTGTTTGCGATGTCGACGGAGCGAGCGCAGCCGTTCTTTTCCTGCTGAATCAAAATTTGCTCAAGATAGTCTTCTATCGATTCGTTAACCTGCATAATAGTTCCTCGTTTCTGATTCGCTGAGCGGAGCGTGGCTCACGTAAGCATCAATGCTGCGCTTTGTTCAAAAGTTACAAACACATATTACAATATATGTAATAATCATGTATAGGGTAATGCTATCACCGATCGCAGGTCAATTTCAAGGCCTCGCAAATTGTTTACTTTTTGGACGGGGCCGACCGGTGCAATTAATAGAAGTATTTGCGAAAAGGGATTGACAAGAGCGCGTACAAATTGTACACTCCTATAGCAAGTTAGAGCTATCTAACCTGCAAACGGGACGAATCAACATCGCGCCGGACGGCCGTTGGATATGGGTCTGACGGGCTGCGGTGCCGGGGAGGCGAAACGAATGACGCTTGACGAATTGAA
>CAYUUB010000030.1:0-12927 GCA_964447725.1 uncultured Oscillospiraceae bacterium | reverse complement strand
ATCCTTCGTAATGGTCTTAACCGACATTGTGATCGCTCCTTTGCTTTTGATGGTGCTATCATACCGCGAAGCGTGCGGACATACAGTGACTATGTTACACACTGAAAAATTTTTTGTTTGACCTGTGCACTTAAATATTAAAGGGGCGTTTTCCATGAAACTGGTTGTAATATTCGGACCACATGCGGTCGGCAAAATGACCGTCGGCCAGACGCTTTGCAGCATGACGAAGCTGAAGCTCTTCCATAACCACATGACCATCGAGCCGGTCTGCGACCTGTTCGAAAACGATCCTGCGGAGCGGGGACGGCTGACGAATCTGTTCCGCGAGGAAATCTTCCGTTCGTTCAGCAGGAGCGGCGAATACGGCATGGTGTTTACCTATATGTGGGCGTTCGACGCGCCGGCCGACTGGGACTATATGCGGCATGTCGAAGAGATTTTTACGGACGCGGGCGCGGAGGTTTATTATGTGGAGCTGGAGGCCGACGAGGCCGTGCGAAGGGACCGCAACAAAACCGAAAACCGGCTGATCAACAAGCCGAGCAAACGCAATCTCGAACGCTCCGAAACGCTTTTTACCATGCTGGAAAAGGAATATCGTTTGAATTCGCTGCCGGGCGAACTCGAAAAAGAAAACTATATCCGAATCGACAACACATCGCTTTCGCCGGAGGAAACCGCCGCGATCATTCGCGACCGGTTTGCGCTTTAGCGGTCCGGCAATTATGCCGTTCTCTGCTTTAGCGCGGTGAAACAATGCCCGAAAAAAGCCCTAAACTACGGGCTTTTTTGGCATTTTTATTTTTGGCGTTTGTATTGACGGCGCACGGCAGGGGCGCTAGACTCAAGCTATCGAGTGTGTGTTCCGACGATATTTTAACTCTCATAAACAGGAGACGCTTTTCATGATTCTTCTCAACGGTATGGACCTGACTTTGCGTGAGGTCGCGCTCGTTGCGCGGCAAAACTTGACGGTCGGCATTTCGGACGCAGCGCGGCGGGCGATCGGGCGGTCCCGCGCGGTCGTGGACGAAAAGCGCGGCGCCGGCGCGGTGATCTACGGGCTGACGACAGGATTCGGCAAGTTCGCCGACCGGCATATTGCGGACGCGGACGTCGAACGGCTGCAAAAGAATCTCATTATGAGCCATGCCTGCGGGACCGGCGACCCGCTGCCGACGGACGCGGTGCGCGCGGTCATGCTGCTGCGGCTCAACGCGCTTTCCCGCGGGTACTCCGGCATCCGGCTTTCGACCATGAAAACGCTGCTTGCCATGCTGAATCGGGGAGTGCATCCCGTAATTCCCGAAAAGGGCAGCCTCGGCGCGAGCGGGGACCTCGTTCCGCTGGCGCATATGGTGCTGCCGATGATCGGCGAGGGCCTTGCGGAGTACGAGGGGGCCGTGCTTCCCGGCGCGGAGGCGATGGCGCGCGCCGACATCCCGACGGTGGTCCTCGCGGCCAAGGAGGGGCTCGCGCTCATCAACGGCACGCAGGTGATGACCGCCGTCGGCGCGCTGGCCGTCTACGATGCGCTGCAGATGCAGAAAACGGCGGACATCGTGGCCGCGATGACCTGCGAGGCGCAGAGCTGCATGACCAGCGCGTTCGACGAAAAGGTGCATGCGCTCCGCGGGCATCCGGGACAGATTGCCTGCGCCGAAAACCTCCGCAGGCTGCTGGAAGGCAGCAGGCTGTCGGACGAAACGATACCGGGCAAGGTGCAGGACGCGTATTCGATCCGCTGCATCCCGCAGATCCACGGTGCCAGCCGGGACGCGATCGGGTACGCGGCGGGCGCGGCTTCCCGCGAGATCAACGCGGTGACCGACAACCCGCTGATCTTCCCGGACGAGGACGAAGTCATCTCCGGCGGCAACTTCCACGGCCAGCCGATGGCGCTTGCGTTCGACTTCCTCGGCATTGCGATCGCCGAGCTGGCGGACGTTTCGGAACGACGGACCGAGCGTCTCGTCAACCCGTATCTCAACAATAATTTACCTGCGTTTTTAACGCCGAACGGCGGGCTGAACTCCGGCTTTATGATCGCCCAGTACGCCGCGGCCTCGCTGGTGTCCGAAAACAAGATTCTGGCGCATCCGGCAAGCGTGGATTCGATCCCGTCGTCGGCGAACCAGGAGGACCATGTGAGCATGGGCACGATCGCCGCGCGCAAGGCGGCGGAAATCCTTAAAAACACGCAGCGCGTGCTGGCCATCGAACTCTTTGCCGCGGGGCAGGCGATTTCTCTGACCGGCGAAGACAAGCTCGCGCCCGCGACGCGCGCGGCATACGACGTGCTGCGAAAGGACGTTCCGATGATCGAGCACGACACGGTGATGTACGAGCAGATGGAAAAATGCGAAAAGATCGTCCGCGGCGACAGGCTGGTCCCCGCCGTGGAGGCGGTCTGCGGCGAACTGAACTGAAAGGAGACGGGCATGCAAAACGACGAAATTTCCCGTGCGATGACGATTTCGCTGGACGGCGGGCTGCCGGCCATGCCGGAATTCGACCCGAAGATGCGGCGCGCGCCGGACCGCGGCTACCGGCTGACGGAAGCGCAGACGCGGCAGGCGCTGAAAAACGCGCTGCGGTACGTGCCGGAGAACCTGCACGAAACGCTCGCGCCGGAATTTTTAAACGAGCTGAAGACGCGCGGGCGCGTCTACGCCTACCGATACCGCCCGGCAGGCCGCATCTACGGCAAACCGATCGACGCATACAAAGGCAAGTGCATGGCGGGCAGGGCGTTTCAGGTGATGATCGACAACAATCTCGACTTTGAGATCGCGCTGTATCCTTATGAGCTCGTCACCTATGGCGAGACCGGGCAGGTCTGCCAGAACTGGCTGCAATACCGGCTGATCAGGAAATATCTCGAAGAGCTGACCGAGGATCAGACGCTGGTGCTGGAATCCGGCCATCCCGTGGGGCTGTTCCCGAGCAGGCCGGAAGCGCCGCGCGTGATCTTGACCAACGCACTGATGGTCGGAATGTTCGATAACATCGACGACTGGGAAATCGCCGAGCAGATGGGCGTCGCCAACTACGGGCAGATGACCGCGGGCGGCTGGATGTACATCGGCCCGCAGGGCATCGTGCACGGCACGTTCAACACGATCCTCGGCGTGGGGCGCAAGTACCTCGGCGTGCCAAGCGATGGCGACCTGCGCGGCAAGGTGTTCGTTTCCTCGGGGCTCGGCGGCATGAGCGGCGCGCAGCCGAAGGCGGCGAATATTGCGCGCGCGGTCGGCGTATTTGCCGAGGTCGATCGTTCCCGCATCCAGACCCGGCTCGATCAGGGCTGGGTAAACGTCGTTACAAGCGATCTGGACGAAGTATTTTCGCTTGCGGACGAACACCGGCAAAAAGGGCAGAGCATCTCGATTGCTTACCATGGCAACATCGTGGACCTGCTGGAAGCGGCGATTCGGCGCGATTTTTCGATCGACATGCTCAGCGACCAGACGTCCTGCCACAACGCGTATAACGGCGGATACTGTCCGGCTGGGCTGACGTTTGACGAGCGCACCGCGCTGCTGCACAGCGACCGGGACGCGTTCCGCGAAAAGGTCGACGCGTCGCTGAAACGGCATTTCGAGGCGATTCGCACGCTGACCAGCCGCGGCACGCGCTTTTTCGATTACGGCAATTCGTTTATGAAGGCTGTATTCGACGCGGGCGTGACGGAAATTTCGAAAAACGGCGTGGACACGAAGGACGGCTTCCTCTTCCCGTCGTACGTCGAGGACGTCATGGGCCCGCTGATGTTCGATTACGGCTACGGCCCGTTCCGCTGGGTATGCCTGAGCGGAAAACACGAGGATCTGCAAAAAACCGACCGCGCCGCGATGGCGTGCATCGACCCCGAGCGCTGCTGGCAGGACCGCGACAACTACATCTGGATTCGGGACGCGGAACAGAACCGCCTCGTCGTCGGCACACAGGCGCGCATTTTGTATCAGAACGAGCCGGGCAGGCGGCGAATCGCGCTGAAGTTCAACGAGATGGTGCGCTCCGGCGAGATCGGCCCGGTCATGTTAGGCCGCGACCATCACGACGTTTCAGGTGCGGATTCGCCGTTTCGCGAGACGGCCAACGTCAAGGACGGCAGCAACGTCATGGCGGACATGGCCGTGCAGTGCTTTGCGGGCAACGCCGCGCGCGGCATGACGCTCTGCACGCTGCATAACGGCGGCGGCGTCGGCATCGGCAAGGCGATCAACGGCGGGTTCGGATTGCTGCTCGACGGCAGCGCGCGCGTGGACGGCGTGATCGAAAGCGCGATCCAGTGGGACGTGATCGGCGGCGTGGCGCGGCGAAGCTGGGCCGGAAACGAGCATGCACTCGAAACCGCGGCGTTGTATAATGAACGCGAGCGCGGCAGAGCGCACATTACCATGCCGTATCAGGCGGACGAAAAGCTGCTAGATCGCGTTTTGAACACAAACTGACAGGAGAAAACAGACAGCATGGCAAAGATCATCGAATGCGTCCCGAATATCAGCAGCGCGGACGAAGCCGTCGTACAAGCGGTTGCAAACGAGGTGCGCGCGACTCCGGGTGCGACGCTGCTGGATACGTCCAGCGACGAAAACCACAACCGCTCGGTCATCACGTTCGTCGGCGATCCGGCGGGCGCGGAGGAAGCGGCGGTGAGGCTTGCAAAAGCGGCTGCGAAGCTGATCGACTTAACGAAACACAAAGGCGGGCACCCGCGCATGGGCGCGGTGGACGTGATTCCGTTTATCCCGATTCGCGATACGACGATGGCGGAGTGCGTCGCGCTGTCGAAGCGCGCGGGACGGCGCATCTATGCGGAGGCGGGTATCCCGGTGTTTTTGTACGAAGCTTCGGCGAGCGCGCAGAACCGCGTCAACCTTGCTAGCATCCGAAAAGGCCAGTTCGAGGGCATGGCGGAAAAAGTGCAGTTGCCCGAATGGGAGCCGGATTTCGGCGGGCGCAAAATCCACCCGACCGCGGGCGTTGTCGCCGTCGGCGCGCGCGCGCCGCTGATTGCGTTCAATATCAACCTTTCAACGTCCGACGTGACGATCGCGGACAGGATCGCGCGGATCGTCCGCTATTCCGGCGGCGGGTTGTCCTGCGTAAAGGCCATCGGTGTGCTGCTCAAAGACCGCAACGTCGCGCAGGTTTCGATCAATATGACGAACTACTGCGAAACGCCGCTGTACCGCGTTGTGGAATTCGTGCGCTTTGAGGCGGCGCGGTACGGCGTGCACGTGACCGGTACGGAAATCGTCGGGCTGGTGCCGATGCGCGCGCTGATCGACAGCGCGGAATACTACCTCGGCATTGAAAACTTCGAGGCCGAAAAACAGGTGCTCGAATACCGGCTGGACTAAATCAATAAGGAGGACCGCATGCTGCTGATACGGAATATCGGCCTGCTGCAAACGCCGACCGGCTGCACGAGCCGCAGGGGAAACGAGCAGGGCGAAAACAAAAAGTACCGCAACGCCGCTGTGCTGATCGACGGCGAAACCATCGCCGCGATCACGGAAAACGGTGCCGTTCCCGCCTGCCCGGCGGACACGGACGTAATGGACGCGGGCGGGCGGCTGGTCACGCCCGGCTGGGTGGACGCGCATACGCATCTCGTATTTGGCGGCTGGCGGCAGCATGAAATCCCGCTCAAGCTCAGGGGCGCCTCCTACCTGGAAATTTTACAGTCCGGCGGCGGCATCCTCGATACCGTGCGGCAAACGCGTACTGCGAGCGAAGAAGGCCTGTTTGAGCGCGCAAGCGGATTTCTGGACGAGCAGCTCCGCCTCGGCGTGACGACGGCCGAGATCAAGAGCGGTTACGGGTTGGATTTGAGGAACGAGCTGAAACAACTGCGCGTGATCGGCCGGCTGAACCGCGAACACGCGATGGACGTCGTGGCGACCTACCTCGGCGCGCACGCCGTGCCGCCGGAATTTTCGGGGCGCGCGGACCAGTATGTCGATTTCGTCTGCGAAACCGCGCTGCCGGAGGTTGCGCGCGAGGATTTGGCGCGTTATTGCGATGTGTTCTGCGAAACGGGCGTGTTTTCGGCCGAACAGAGCCGACGCATTCTGGAGACCGCCCGCTCGCTCGGGCTGGGCCTGAAGATCCACGCGGACGAGATCGACGCGCTTGGCGGCACAGAGCTTGCGGGCGAGCTTGGCGCGGAGAGCGCGGAGCACCTGATCGCGACGACCGACGCGGGAATCAACGCGCTCTCGAAAGGAAGCGTGACGGCGTGCCTGCTGCCGCAGACCTCGCTGTATCTGAATAAGCCGTTCGCACGCGCGCGGGACATGATCGAAAATAATGTTGCGGTTGCGATTGCAACGGACTTCAACCCCGGCTCCTGTCCGTCGCTCAACCTCCAGCTCTGCGTCAATTTGGCGTACCTGAAGTACCGGATGACGCCGGAAGAAGCGCTGACGGCGGTGACGCTCAACGCCGCGTGCGCAATCGGGCTCGGCGAAACGCTGGGTTCGATTGAGATCGGCAAGCAGGCGGATTTGACGATTTGGGACGCGGACGGCATGGAACTGCTCTGCTACCGCATGGGGAGCAATCTTGCCAAAACGGTTGTGAAAAGGGGACAAATCGTCGTCGAATAAGTGCCGAGCATAAGGTCGCAAAAAAATCGGAGAGCAATTTTGCTCTCCGATTTGGCCGTCAAAAACTTGCTTTTTGACGGATTCAGACGGTCTTCAGCTTCGTCGTGTCCAGCTTGTCATACGCCACAAGGAACGCGTAAAGCTTTTGTGCGATGACGTGCACGCCGCCGACGCTGTTGCTTTCGATGTTGAGCGGCATGAGCGGGTCGTGCAGCGACATCCGCAGCAAAAACCACCCGTCGCCCGCGTCTTTGCCAAACGAGACGCGCAGGCCCTCGTGGTTTTCCTTTGCGATGTCCCAGTTTTGCGATTTGGCGTATTCCGTCAGGTCGCGGAGCAATCCGTTGCCGTACGCCTGGCAGTCCGCGCAGGAGAGGTTCATGCGCACCTCGATGCTTTCGGTCGGTTCGGCGAGCGAATCGATCAGCGAAAACAGCGTTTTCCCGGACGGGCGAAGCTGCGCCATCTTGATGAGCAGCTTGGTGATGAGATACGCGCCGTCGTCGAGGAAATAGTTTTCCTTGAGCGCGCCGTGGCCGGAGGTTTCGATCGCAAGCTGACAGTCGCGGCCTTCGCCGTTGATGCGGACGGCCTCGTTGATGACGTTGCGGTAACCGCGTTTGAAGCGGTGGTGCACGCCGCCTTTTTCGGCGATGAACGCCGCGAGCCCGCTGGAGGTGATGGAATCGGTCACGATGGTCGTGCCGGGGTGCTCTTCAAGCAGCACGGCGGAGATGAGCGCGATCAGGCGGTTGCGATTGATCTCCTTGCCGTCGGCTGCGACGGCGCCCGCGCGGTCCACGTCCGTATCGAAGATGATGCCCATGTCGGCCTTGTTGTCCAGCACGCACTGGGCGACGGAGTCCATAGCCGCCTTGTTCTCGGGGTTCGGCGCATGGTTGGGGAAATGCCCGTCCGGTTCGAGGAACTGGCTGCCCGTGGTGTCCGCGCCGAGCGGAATCAGCACCTTGTCCACAAAGAAACCGCCCGCGCCGTTGCCCGCGTCCACAACGATATGGAAACCCTTGAGCGGATGGTCGTAATCTTCGGCTTCCACGCTGATGCGGATGCGATCGACAAGCCCCTGCGCATAGACCGAAAGGAAGTCGGTCGCGTCGACGCGTCCGCGCTCCGCGGTCGGAATAAACGCGTCCTCCTGCGCCCGGGCCAGAATTGCGGCGATTTCAACCTTTTCCAGTCCGCCGTCGCGCGTGAAAAACTTCATGCCGTTGCGGTTCCAGGGCAGGTGGCTTGCGGTGAGCATGATGGCCCCGTCGTATTCGTAGCCCGGCGTGACGGTGCTCATAAACATGCTCGGCGTGCTCGCCAGGCCGAAATCGGTCAGGTCCGCGCCCATCGACACGACGCCCTCCGCGGCCGCGTTGAGCAGACGCTCGCCGGAAAGGCGGGAGTCGCGGCCGATTGCAATCCTTAGTTCGCTCTTTTTCAGCTTTTCCTGCAAAAAGAGCACGAACGAGCCGGCGATGTTCGACACCGCTTCGTCGGTCAAATTGACGCTCTGACCCTCAATGCCGTCCATCGCAACGCCGCGTATGTCGCTGCCGTTTTGAAGTTTCCTGTATTCCATGCTGCGAAATCCTCGCTTTCGTATAATTTTGTCCGCGGCCGGATCGGAACGCCTCCCCGAATGCGGACGATACTTCATTTTTATCCATATTAATTGTCGCATTCGCGGCTGCGTTTGTCAATCGCAAACGCCCTGTTGCGGGCGGTTGAAACGTCCGTTTGAATGAATGCATGGAAAACACCATCTGGAACGAAAAACAAAAACATGGTATGCTTATGCCATAACAAATGGGAGTTTTGTTTTCAGTATGCGCATCGGCATCCTTGGGGGCACGTTTAACCCCGTTCACAGCGCGCACGTGCAGATGGCGCGGATCGCCCGTGACGAAGCGGCGCTGGACCGGGTGCTGCTGGTGGTTGCGGCGGACCCTCCGCATAAACGCGTGGAAGGGGAAGTCCCCGCAGACGAACGCTATAAAATGGTATCCATGGCCGTTGAAAATGAGGATGGCGTGGATGCCAGCGACATTGAGTTAAAGCGCGGCGGAAAGAGCTATACGCTTCTGACGCTGAGGGAACTGCACGCGCAATATCCGGAGGCGGAGTTGCTGCTGATCGTCGGCAGCGATATGTTGAGCGACCTGCCGAACTGGTATCAGCCGGAAGAAGTGCTGAAACTTGCGGGCGTGCTGTGCGTGCCGCGCATCGGGTTAAATCAAAACGACGCGCAGACGGCGATCGAGCTGAAAAAGCGCTATGGCGCAAGGGTCACGATCCTTTCCGGCAGGGCGGACATGATCTCCTCGACCGAAGTGCGCGAAAAACTGGAGGCCGGGCAAAGCGTCGCCGGGCTGCTGCCGGAGGCCGTCGAACAGGTCTGTTATGAATCCGGCGCGTATTTTCCCGCCGACGTTCGCGCGCTGCAGGAACAATGCCGTGCGGCGCTGAGCGAAAAACGATACAGTCACGTCGCGGGGACGATGCGCGCGGCGGCCATGCTCGCCGGGCTTTGGAAGCAGGACCCGGTCAGGGCGCGAACGGCCGCACTGTTGCACGACTGCGCAAAGTGTCTCGATCCCGTCACGCAGGAAGTGCTCTCCGGCGACGATACCGGCGTGAGCGCCGTTTACCACGCGTTTGCGGGCGCGGTGCTGGCAAAGACGGAATACGGCGTTACCGACGAACAGATCCTTCGTGCGATCCGCCTGCATACGACCGGCGACGCGGGCATGACGGACTTTGACGCGACGATCTACGCCGCGGACCTGATCGAGCCGACGCGGGTGTTTTCCTGCGTCGGGGAATACCGGAAACGCGCCGCGCTTGGGCCGGATGCATTTATGCGTTATGCGCTCAAACGGGTGGCGCGGTTTATCGGGAGGTCCGAAAAGGCGCTGCACCCGGCGACGCGCCGGGCAATGGAATATTACGACAGGAAGCAATCGGACAAAAAGAAAATGGAGGGAAGTCATTGAACGAAGCCATCAAAGAGAAGGTAGACGGCATTTGCGAAATACTCTACAACAAAAAGGCGAACGATATCGTAGCGATTCATGTGGCGGACAAAACCATCGTTGCGGACTGGTTTGTCATCTGCAGCGGCAGGGCCGTTTCCCAGGTGAAGGCGCTTGCCGACGAAGTGGAAGAAAAGGCGGAGGGCCTCGGACTTACGCTGCGGCGGAGCGAGGGCTATCGGGAAGGCAAATGGATCGTGCTGGATTATGCGGACGTCCTCGTGCATATCTTTTATCCGGAAGAGCGTAAGTATTACAACATGGAGCGCCTCTGGGACGAGGACGACTGCGCGATTCGCTATTCGCAGCAGCGCGACGCGCAGGCGGACGCATAGCGCAGACCACAGGATGGAGGGACCACAGGATGGAGCAAGCGGAACTGGCGGCTATTCTCGGGCGTTTTGCGGATTCCGGCTGGGATTTGATCGCACTGCCCGCGCAGGCGTATCTGAACGGCGAGGACAATAAGGACACGCTGGTTCGCGCCGTCGAACAGGCCGAAGCCGAGTGCGGCGGGTGCGGCTGCGAATACGATGCGCTTTACAAACGCTTTTTGGCTTTGAAGGATCGACTGTAGGGATCAAACGCCGTTTTTTAAAAACGTACCGCGGCATGCAAGTCTGCCGCGGTGTTTTTTGACGGATTTAGGACCAAAATGAAAAAGAAATGCAACGATTTGCGTTTCTGCGGAGTGTTACTGTAAAAGGCGGGGAATGCGGTTTGCATTGAAAAATCGATTGTGGCATACTGTCCCTAGAATAGGTTCCAACGATGGGAAATCCTTATATTTTTTACCCGCTTGTGTTGCAGAAGGCGGCTTTTTTCAGTTTTTGCAGCACGGAAAGGAGTGTGTATGAACCCGACGAGGAGGCGCGCGCTGAAGTTGCTTGCTTACTGTGCGGCGGTATTGTTTGCGTTCGGTTCCACTGCTGCGCTGGCGGATGATAAAACGAGTGTAACAATCAGCGGCATTTTGGTCGCGAACAAGGTTTACGACGGCGCGAGTGCCGTTACGGACGGAACGCCGACCGTTGCGGACGGCTCGGGAAACCCGGTCGATATCGACTCGGGCGATTTGGTCTACACCTATACGAGCACGGACGACGCGGGGTATCAAAGCAACAGCGCACCGGTCAACGCGGGCGATTATCAGCTCGTGGTGTCCGTGTCCGGTTCGAACGCGGATTATGAGGGCGAAAGCGCCGCAATCAGTTTCACGATAGACCAGGCGCCGCTCACAATCATACCGGACGGCGGAATCACGCGCTATGCCGGCTTGAGCAATTCGCCGTTTCCATATGCGTATTCCGGCGTGGTTTCGGGCGAAACGCCCGCGTTTACCGGCGCGCTGAGCGGCGCGGGTACGGACGCTTCGACGGAAGGCGTTTACGATATTTCGATCGGCTCGCTGACGCCGGGCAATAACGGCGCGTTCCTTGCAGCCAACTATTCGACGTCTTTCGCGTCCGGCGCGTCCTACCGCGTCGTGGACTATCCATCCGCGGCGGTGGCGACGCTGGCTACGACCAACCTTGACGAAAGCGGAATCTATACCGGCGACGTTACGCTGGTTGCGCCGACGGGGTATACCATCGCGCTTTCGCCGGATGCGACCGCCTGGGGTTCCACGGCGGTTAAAACCGACTGCACGAACGGCGAAAACGTTATTTATTATTATCTGCGCGTCTCCGGCGGTGAAAACGGCGGTGCAATGACAGGCGCAAAGGTGATTTCGATTCAATATGACGCAAACAAACCCGTCGTTAGGCTCTATTCTCCTGCGGATGGCGCGGAAAACGCAGCGGCGACCGACCGGCAGAAGATCATCTTGTCGGCGAACGAACCAATCGAAGCGGTTTCCGGAAAAAACGTGACCGTTACGGACGGGACGACGACCTACGCCGCCGCGGCGGAGAGCGGAACGCTGATTGGAAACGCCGAATACGGGCCGTGGTACCTTTGCTTCGACCTGACCGACTTTTCGGACGGAGCGCACCTGCTGACGCTGGCCGGCAATACGAGCTATAACGTAACCATCGACGAGGGCGCGTATACCGATCTTGCGGGGAACGCATGCGCCGAGGGTTTGGCTTCGTTTACCACCATCGATGCCGGCGACCTGTCGGCCCCGGTTTCCGTCGTGTATACGCTGATCAGCGCAAGCCAAACGGTGCAGACGGAGGCGGGCGACCCCGTAGTCAGCGGACAGGCGATTGAAAACAACACCACGCTGCAATTCGAATCCGCGTCTTCGGATGGCTATACCGTGTCCAGAACGGTGAAACTCGACGGGACGGAAATTACGGGCGCGGACCTGAGCAGCTATGCGCTCACAGGCGATCTGGAAGTATACGAATCGCGCACCCGCACAGCGGGAGGGCTGAGTGCCACAGTGCAGGTCGTCGGCACCGCGCAGTACGGCGGCACGCTCAGCGGGAGCGTGACAGACCTCAACGATACGAACACGGACAATCTGATCTTTACCTGGGTGCGTCAGGACGCGGGCGTCGATACGGTGGTCGCAAGGGGCGACATGTCGACGACCTATACGCTGAAGGCCGCGGACGTCGGAATGGTCATCCGGCTGGACGTGACCGACAAGGTATATACCGGGACGCTCAGCGATGAATCGGCCGTGATCGCAAAGGCACCTTATGTCGGTTCCATCATCGCACCGCCGGATATCGAGGCCCGGACGGAAACCGGCGTGACGCTCGTTGCAAGGGACGGATACCAATACTCCTGCGGCGGCACGAGCTGGCAGGACAGCAATGTGTTCAGCGGCCTGACGAGCGGACAGACATATAATTTCTATCAGCGGGTGAAGGAGACGGACACCGTTTTGGCATCCGCTTCCAGCGCAAGAACCGCGGTGACGACCATATCCGCGCTGACCGGCACGGTGTCGATCAGCGGAACGGCGCAGTCCGGGAAAACGCTGACCGGTTCGATCAGCGAGACCAACAATACCGGCGCGCTGACGTACACGTGGAAGCGCGGCGACACGAGCGTCGGGACCGGCACACAATATACGCCGACGTCTGCGGACGTCGGGAACGTTCTGACGCTGGAAGTGACCAGCAGCGTCCAGCCGGGCGAACGTACCGCAAGCACGGCGGCGGTCGCAAAAGCGGACTATTCCGGTTCCGTCGTCGCTCCGCCAGGCGTAGAGACGCTGACGGCGACCAGCGTGACGCTCACCGCCAGCGACGGATACCAATACTCCTGCGGCGGCACGAGCTGGCAGGACAGCAATGTGTTCA
>CAYUUB010000029.1:0-13063 GCA_964447725.1 uncultured Oscillospiraceae bacterium | reverse complement strand
AGTTCTTCCTCGCTGAGGGAACGCACGGCGGTATCCTGCTGTTTCGAACGCATAAGCGATTTTAGGGAAACGACATCATATTGTTCTTCCTCCAGAGCCTCCAGCAGCCAGAGGAAGACGTTGAGCGTGTTGCTGTAGGTATCGTCGTCGCTGAAGAGATTTTCATCCGTAAGAGTGGGTTCCTTGTCGATAGCCGGCTCTTCGTCCAGCTCGCTGCCGACGTCCCCGTATTCGTCGGAATCCAGTTCCTGACCGAGCTTGATGGAGATAATGGACCCGCGTTGAAGCTTACGCACGTAATTGAGTGCGTTGCCGTAACTTGAAAAGCTCCGGTGGTTGAGGTAGCTGGTTGGCTGCACGCCCGCCTGAAGGCCGCTGGCGGCGGCTATTTGCAGCAACTCGTCGGTGTATTCGCTGCCGTTGCAGCGAAATACGGACGGCGTCCGTTCCGCGGCGAGTTGGATGGCGGACTGCGCCTGATAAAACGCCCGTGCGGTTTGTTCGGCGGAGTCGTTTTGCATGGCTTTTTCTCCGTCGAGGCCGTAGTTGCCGAGTTCGCATCCCTGATCGGCGATGTACTTGGCCGTTGCGGGATAGTCGGACGCATCCACGTAGCTAAGGAAAAAGACGACCGGCACATCGTGCTCGGCCGCGGCGTCTGCAAGCGCACGCATATTTTCTTCGCTGGTGAAGCCTTCGAGAATCACGGAGACCACGCGCTTGGTCGTATAGACCTGCTCGTACAGGTTCGCCGGTTCCACGCCCGCGTTCACTTTGGATATGATTTCTTCAACGTGGTCGTCTTCGGCGTCCACGCGGGCAACGGGCGTAACCTTCTGCGTGCATCCGCAGCAAAAAAAGGCAACCAGCATCAAAAGCGCGATAACGCGCGGGATAAGCGATGCGGACTGTGTTTTCCGTACAAAATTACGCAACGGGATTTCCTTTCTCATCCGATTCGCTTTCACTGCCGGACGGATGATCCGGCTCGCCCTGAATGCCGGCGGCGATACAACCCTGCGTGCTGTCCGCAAGGAGCAAAGCGTTCATTGCCCGTTCGAGCTGGTCCTCCAGGTCTTCAAACTGCTGGTGCAGGTCCTGCTTGAACTGCAGGGCGCTGTAATAGGCGGACCGGTTTGCGGCGATGATTCGGGCATGTCGCTGTTCGGTGTCCTTTAAAATCGTTGCGCGCTCCATTTTGGCGCGCTCGACAATATCGCGCGCCTGCTGGTCGGCAAGGCGCAGAATTGTGGAAGAATCGTAGACGGAGCGGTCGTGCAGATCGACGCGCTCGCGCAGTTGGCGGAGTTCTTCCTGTGCATAGAGCTCATATTTGCGAAGTCGCTCCAGTTCGTCCCGCTCCGGGTCGCTTAGACGATTTATATCCTGCAGTTTGTTTTGAAGCTGGTCGGCGGCTTCGGAAATATCATCCAGCAGGTCGTCTACTTCCTTAACAGGATAAAACTTGTTTTGCACACAGGTCAGGCGAACGTTGGCGATCGCCTCCTTGGTCAATTCCATTCGACTCCTCCTTAAATAATTGCCTTACGCGAGCGGATGCCCACGCCGCCGTAGTGGCAGTGTTTCCGGCGGCACGAAAAGCGCTCTGCAATCAGCCGGAACCACACCGTCGATATATTCGCCTTATCAGATGATGGCTTCCTCGAAAAATGTATGGCAAAACTCGGGTCAAAACAGTGGGTAAATATAGAGATTGAACCAAGCGTACCCAAGATTCCATTCCGGAAGGATTTCCATGCGAATAAACAACCCGATAGACATCCATACGAGGAAAAGGAACAGCAAGGCGTTGATAATGCGTAAAGAAGGCAACTTTCTTTTTTTGGCGATTTTTTCGTCATACATGTAAGCCTGACTGATATTGGGCTGCTGCGGTGCCTGATCGGAATCGGATACGGGGTCCGTGACACGTTCGGGCTGCTCGGCTGCCGATGCGGCCGGTTTCGATACGCGCCGGGTGCCATTTGTGGCGGCAGACGCATCCTGCAGCGGCTCCATGCCCGGCGTCCAATAGTCGGTATGTTCGGGGTCGAACACCTGCTGACTCAGCGGCTGGGAAAAATCCGTTTGCGTCGCGTGCGCGTGGCGGGGATTTCCCGCGCCCTGCGTCGGTTCCGGTTCCGCGTCCGCCGGCTGGCTGCCGGCCGCTGCGGTAAACGTCACATGATCGGATCCGGGATCGGCGGGGTCCTCTTCCTGAACGGAAACGTATTCCGGCACCGGCTGTTTGCCGCGGCTCGGAGCGGATGCGCCCGCACGGCCCCGAAGCGGATTATCGTGGCTCCGTACGGGTTCGCCGGAGGCGCAGGCGGTCGTGTTTATGTTCGAATGCGCCGCGCTGGAGCAGAGATCGTTTGTTTCGTCTCCCGTGGCATACAGCAGGTAGATTGCGGACGATAAAAACGGATAGCTGTCTTCCGGACAGGGTACCGAGGCATATTTTTGAAACGCATGCTGGAACGCGGCCACAACCAGATTGCATGCATGCTTTTGGTCATGCGTCAGGGTAAAGGCAAGGTCGTAAAGCCGGCTTTTATATTGGGAACAGAATTCCTTTCGGGCTTCCTGCGTGTTTAGTAAGCGACCGTTTCTGTCCAGAAATTCCAAACATACCACCTCCCACGCAGATTACTTATTTTGCATGAACAGCAAATTTTCCCTATGTATACTTACTTAGTATATATTATAATGAATTGCAATAACAGTTGTCCATCGTTTTTTAGGAATATGGCAAAAATTCAGGATTTAACAAAAACAAAATTTACAGATCACCATGAATTCGAAGGAAATAGAGGCATAATCGACTGCAAATTCCCAATTGTTTATACTTATATATTATATCACAAATAAGAAGCATCAAAAAAGTTACGAAATAACTTTTCAAACAACCCCGACTTACGTATAATTACAATATATAATAAATAGCATAAGCGGTGGTCGAATTAGGTTCCGGACATACAAGCGCAACACAGGAGGCGGCAATTTGGCAAATTCAAAGAGGAAAAACGCATATGTCGAGCAAGTCGTATTTATGATCGCTTTGCTGATGCTACTGGCGCTTTGCGTTATTGCATTGCTGTATCTTCAGAAGCAGAGCGCGTCGGACTCGCTGTCGCAAACGCGCCTTGATGCAAGCGCGGATATTGAGGCCGCGCTGGAACGCCTTACGCAGGACGGGGAGACGGAAGCGGAGCTTGTTACCGCCGCACCGGAAACGACGGTACAAAAGGCTGCCCTCGTATTTGAAGGTGCGGTCGAAACCGATGAGATGGAGGAAATCATCGACCTGCTGAAAGAGAACGGCATCGACGCTACGTTCTTCTTTTCCGGGGTTGATGTTCTGAATTATCCGGATTCGATCAGCATCCCCTTGGACGAAGGCTTTTCCATTGGAAACAGCGGATACAGCGCCAACAGCAGTATGGAGATGTATTCGCAGAAAACCGTGGTTTCGGAGATTTGCCGCGCGGCCGTGCTGATCGAATCGGTGGCGGGAGATCAGCCGACGGATCTGCTGTTCCGGCAAACGACGTATTCGTCCGATATTTTAAGCGCGGCCTATGCCTGCTATATCGACCGGGCGGTGCAGCCTTACTGCTATATCGGGCTGGATACGATCCAGTCGGCGGAGCAGGCGCAGCAGCTGGTCGGCCAGATTCCGCGGGGGAGCATTATCAGCATTCGTCTTTCCGGCGTCCTGAGCACCGAGGAAGAAGCGGCGGCGAAAGAACTGCTGACGCAGGCGGAGCAGCAGGTTTCCGACGATGCCGACGCGGCTGCGGCGGAGACGGGCGACGATGAAACGGAAAATACCACGGAAAGCCCCGATATTATCCAGATCACACAGTGGGTGGTCGACAGCCTGAAGCAAACGGACCTTGGCGCCCAGGCAGAGCAACTCATCGAAGAAAACGACGGGGAAATGGAAGACAGTGCCACCTGCGTCTACACCACGGAGCGCGCGGTGAGCTTTACGTTTTCGGGATTGGGCGAGAATTCGGAATTGATTTATCTTCTCAATAAACTCGACGACCTGAATGCCAAAGCCGTGTTTTTCGTAACCCAACAGGAAATGGATGAAAATGCGGATCAGATTCAGTTGATCTTATCCCGCGGACACGATCTCGGCATCGCTTTGCAGCCGACCGCATCGGAAACCAGCGCCGCGATTACGGAGGAGATTCTGCTTGCAAAGGAAACGCTGGACGACCGGTTCCAGTACCCGGACGTTTTTCTGGTGCGGCAATTGCTGGGCACTCCGACCGACGGACTGCGGGCTGCCGCCGCCGCGACGGACAGCGTGCTGTGCCAGCAGCAAATGATGGCGGTGCAGGACAGGGACGAGAACACGACGGATATCGAGACGATTTTCAACGAGCTTTTTGAAGAGGACAGCCCCGTGCTGACGATGGGCGAAATCGTGCACTTCCGTCTGAACTTTTACACTGGCGGAGATACGATACTGGGAGACCTCGTGGAAAAGGTCGCCACGGAGAAGAATATATATGCGCTCCACTCCCTTTCGGAAATGATGCAGAATACGGAGTACACCTACACGTATCCGCTGCCGGACGATGAGATCCTGTCGGAATTGCTGGACCGGATTTATCCCGGACAGCTTGAGGGAAACGTGATGAACGCGATGGCACGCCGATATATCGGCACCCCCTGGCTTTCAACATCCATGCTGCCCGGCTTCACGATTGAAGAAATTCGCCGGCTGGATCGGAAGGGATATGTCCAAAACGAGGACGATGCGGTATTCCTTACGTTCGACGACTGGGGAACGGACGAAACGATCATGGCGCTTCTGGACGTTTTAAGGGAATATGGCGTTAAGGCGACGTTCTTCGTTCGTACCAACAACGTGCATTATAATCCGAACCTTCTCAGGGCGATTGCGATGGAGGGCCATGCGATCGGTTGCCACACGAACGAGCATCTGGCGCTGGCAATCGACGAAACAGGGACCGGCGTAACGTTCCGGAGCCTGGATGAAACGGAACTCGCCGCGCTGCAGGCGGATATTGTGGAATCTTACGACGTTTTGCAGCATGTTGTAGGCGACGTCATGGTGAGCGGGCGACCTTCCCTGACTTTGCTGTTTCGGCCGCCTACGCTTGCAATGAGCAAGGACGGGCTGGAGACCGTGCTGGATTGCGGGTTTACCTTCTCGGTCAGCGGCTATCTTTCCACGCAGGACTACAAAGCAACGAGCGCAAAAAGCCTGGCGACCAAGATACGTTCGGGTCTCCGCTCCGGCTCCGTAATCGTTATGCATATGTCCGATAACAGCCTGTACACGGCCGAAGCTCTGGAGATCATACTGTCCGAGAATGCGGCGAAGTCCGAGGACAAGCAAGTCAAATTCGCGCGGCTCGATGATTACCTTGTGGAAGGGTATGATTTCCGCTGAAGAATTCGGTTTAATGAACGAAACATAAAAAGGGCCGGCCGCGGCATGTGCCGCAGCCGGCCCTTTTTGCTTCCAGAGTGCTGCCCGCGCGGGCGTTTTACAGATTCCAGTAGCGATAACCCAGCCGGTTGACAAGGCGTTTGTCAAGGATGCTCTTTACGTCGACGATTACTTTCTGCGCGTTGTCGCCGGGAACGAACATTTGATCCAGAGCATCCTGCGTCATGCTGCGAAACGCGTCGTGCGCAACGGCGAAAATAACGCAATCGGCGTTTCGGATGGACGTATATGGGACGAGCTTGTAGCCGTACTCCCGCTCGGTTTCGCCGGGATCGGCTTCGGGGTCCGAAACGACCGTCTTCAGGCCGTATTCGTCCAGCCGGTGAATGATGTCGATCACCTTGCTGTTGCGGATATCCGGACAGTTTTCCTTGAACGTTATGCCTAAAATGACGATTTTTGTATTCAGGACGCATTTGCCCGCAAGTACCAGCTGCTTGATGACGGCGTCGGCCACAAAGGCCCCCATTCCGTCGTTGATCTTTCGTCCGGCCAGAATGATCTGGCTGTGATATCCAAGCCGTTCGGCCTCGTATATGAAGTAGTATGGATCGACGCCGATGCAGTGTCCGCCGACCAGGCCCGGACGGAACCCAAGCGCATTCCATTTCGTATTCATGCCCGCGACGACCTCGTTCGTATCGATGCCCATGCGGTCGAAAACGATGGCCAGTTCGTTCATGAAGGCGATGTTGATGTCGCGCTGACTGTTTTCGACGACCTTGATCGCTTCGGCGGTGCGAATGTTGGAGACCGAATACGTTCCCGCTTCGATGATAAGATTGTAAACGTCCGCAATCACACGGCATGTGTCGTCGTCCATGCCGGAAACGATCTTCCGGATGTTTTTCAGCGTATGGACCCTGTCGCCGGGATTGATGCGCTCGGGAGAATAGCCGATCCGGAAGTCTTTTCCGCACCGGAGGCCGGATTCGCGTTCCAGGATGGGCAGGCAGACATCTTCCGTCACGCCGGGGTATACGGTCGACTCGAAAACCACAAAGGAGCCGGGCCGAAGGTTGCGCCCCACGATGGTGCTTGCGCTTACAACGGGCGAAAGATCGGGCGTGTGGTCGAGATTGACCGGGGTAGGCACCGCCACGATATGAAACCGGGCCTTTTGCAGCAACGTTTCGTCGCTGGTAAAAGCAATCGTTGTATTTTTGATTGCGTCGTTGCCAACTTCGTCCGTCGGGTCGATTCCGTTACGGTAAAGCTGTATTTTTTCGGAGTTCAGATCATACCCGATTACATGCAGCCGCTTCGCGAATGCGACCGCCAGCGGCATGCCGACATAACCGAGACCGACAACGCTGAGCGTGGCCGAACCACTCAGCAGGTCCTCATAAATACTCATATCCCACCTCAACCCCTTTTTCCACATATTAGCATTCCATACGAAAGGAAACAAGAGAAAGAAACAAGAGAAAACGAACGGTAAACCCGGATACGCGGCATGGGCCGATGATCGGGAAGCCGGGCCCGGCTTGAATGAAATGGTTGCCCGTGTTTGGTTCGACCGCCGCTATTCGGCCCGAGCGGCGCAAGCTTTATAAATCGTCCGCCGCGTTGAGTACCGAGGCCGGCGCGGCTGTAATCCTATGTGTGCGTTACAGCATCGTAATGCGGTCGCGTCCCTGCGCCTTCGACGCGTAAAGCGCCTTGTCCGCGCCGCGCATCAGGCTTTCCAGCGTCTGGCCGGGTTGCTTTATTACGCCGCCGGCGCTTACGGTCAGCCGGATTTTCCGTTCGCGATAACAGAAAATATGGCCGCGAATCATCTCCAGAAAGGCATAGAGGGCCTGCCGCGCCTGTTCGTCGGTCTTGCCGGACAGCATAACGGCGAATTCCTCTCCGCCGAGCCGCGCGACCAGGCTCCCGGAATTGAAATGTTGTTTCAGCATCCTTCCGAAATCCTGTATGACGGAGTCGCCGGCAGGATGGCCGTACCGGTCGTTCACTTTTTTGAAATAATCGATATCGAACATAAAGAGGCTCAGGCTCACGCCGCTCTGATCGGACGCGTCGACCCACTCTCTGCCGATCTGCATAAAAGCGCGGCGGTTATTCAGCATGCTCAGCTCGTCCGTGATCGCCTGCTTTTTCAATTCCTCGTTCAGTCGGTATACTTCCGTGATGTCGCGCACCGTTTTGATCCAGCCGCGCGTTACGGTTCGGTCGTCGATACTTCTGGTCGTGATTTCGAAATAACGTTCATGCCCGCCCAAGTGCAGCTGAACAAGATTTTTTTCCTGACACAGCATACCCTCCAGAAAGAGCGGGACGCTTTGCAGAAGCGAGGCCAGATTCGTGTTGGATATGCGGATGTGGAGCTGATCGAGCAACAATTTTGCGCTTGCGTTGTAATCGATCATCTTGTTTTGCCGGTTGATGAGAAAGACGGCGTCGCCGCTGCATTCAAACGCGCGGCTTCGCGCCATCGATTTTGTCTCCAGCAGGTCGAAACGCGCAATGGCGATGATGACGAGCAGGGCGGCAATGGGAAGGCAGAGCACCATGTAGTCGATCGTAAAGCCGAACGGTTTGATCTGCGTAAGCAGCAGCCCCGCAATGGCAAAAACGGAAGCGGCGATCGTCAGCAGGACTTTACCGCGCTGCTTGACCCCGGTCCGAACGCTGTCGCGGATGAACAACGCCATCGAAACGAGAATCATCAGCATGGAGTGGACTGATTGCACATACATCCAAACGCCGGTTTTTTTGACCAGAATCAATTTACCGAATTCTTCCGTGAAGCCGACGGAGGCAAAGTAAAGATGATGATAATCGTTCGTATAGCGCAGGATAAACGACAGAATCGGAATCAGGAAAATAGCTGCGGACAAAACGATCTTGTGCCGCGAAAAATGCCCCGTATACAACAACGCGGTCGTAAGCCAGAGTGCCGAAACGAACGGAATACCGATGTATTCGATATGATTCCAGAAAATGATCTGCGACGGTTCGGACGAATTCAGCTCCAACGTATAACCGAGGATATAGAAACACATTGCACAACAGAGCATCATGCTTGCGTTTGTAAAACTTGAACCGTTCAGGGTTTTGATATAAGCCGCCCAGAACACCGTAAGAATCGCTATGATAATCAGATAGAGACTGATGATGTTGAAGATAAACATGCGTTGCCTTCCGTCCCAGATTGCCTGAAATGAATTTATACAATTCAACACTATATATTATATTACATAATAGTAAGAATGCAATCGGATAAAAAGGCATTTTTTCTATGGACGTTACAATCGGAGCCTGATGCCCGTTCTGCCACGGGAAACGTATCCCGCAGACAATTTTCGAGAGCGGCGGGGCCGCTCGGCAGAACAGCAAACGAAAACATCGGCGGAGCAGTCGTTCGATTGCTCCGCCGATGCGTCGGTATCGTTACTTTTTGATTGGAAAATAGATTTCGGTCACGTACTCGTCCGGTCGGACGTTGTCCTCGCAGCCCTTGACGTATAATTCGAAGGGCGGACCGGAAACGGCGTACCCTTCCCGTTCGATCCATTCGCCAAGCGCCGCGTAGCACGGCGTAAAATCATCGTAAGGGCCGATATGGGTGGCGAAACAACAAAATCCCGGATCAAGCCTGCGGACGTTGTCGCCGGTTGTCGCCGGCACGACGGCGCCGACCTCCAGATCGGTGCATGCGTGGTTAAAATCTTCGTCGTGGTATACGGTCAGGAACGGCCCGGATGGTTTTATATGGCTTTTCTCCAGTTTGCCGCACAATTCGCCGAAGATCCGGCCCAACTCGCGTACGCCTGCTTTCTGCCGAAGTGAAAAGATATTCTTCGGCTGAAACTGTGTGGTTTTTATGAGATAATTTGTTTGCATCATGTCCTCACACCTTTCGATTTTTTGAATGTCCTGCTCCATTTGAAACAGGATGCGCTGCCGACTGGAAATCTGCCGCGACAGTTCCGCCTTCTTTGCCCGCATCATTTCGGACAGGACGTCCGCGTCCCGGTTGGCAAGGGCGTGTGCGATTTCCGGCAGGGAAAACTGATACTGCTTTAGCCTCGAAATCAGCAGCATGTCGTGCAGTTGGCCGACTTCGTAATACCGGTAGCCGGTTTCCGGGCTGACATATCCCGGTTTCAGAAGCCCGATTTGATCGTAATAGCGCAGCGCTTTCGCGGATACCCGGCTTAGTCGGGAGAATTCTCCGATGGTCAGCATTTCATCACCACCCGTTTGGCATTCGAACATGTTCTGCTGTCAGTATAGGCGTTCCCGTAAGGGGAAAGTCAAGCGCTTTTTCGGGAGGGATTCCAACTTTGGTTTTCAGCAGGCGCAAGAACGGGAAAAGCCGCCGCAAAACATAGCTGCGGCGGCTCAGCCTGTCAAAAAAAGCCCGGGAGATTGTTAAGGGTCGTAAACCTTAATCCGTATATTCCGGCTGCGGCGGTTCAACCGCCGAAACATTCTCACCCGTTCCGGCCGCTTTATTTCGCAGCGGGGATTTCCCGGCTGCCGGGTTTTTCGAGGGCGATTTTGCCGTCTTTACAGAGCGGGCATTCGGATGGGACGTAGGTTCGGACGTCCAGTTTCAGCGCGGCGTAGACGGGCAGGGAAAACGTGCAGTTTTCCGCGCGCCGGTCCGCGATGCAGGCGACGCCGACGACTTCCGCGCCCATACCCTCCAGCACTTTTACCGTCTCCATGGTGGACTTGCCCGTGGTGACGACGTCCTCCGCAATCAGGATTTTATCGCCCGGGCCGACGGAGAAACCGCGGCGCAGCTGCATTTCGCCGTCCTTGCGTTCGGTAAAGATACTCTCCACGCCGAGCTGGCGGGCGAGCTCGTACGACACGATCACGCCGCCCATGGCCGGGCCGCATACCTTCGTAACGGGCAGCGATTGCACCTGATCGGCGACGGTTTTCAGCACCGTTTCCGCCCGGTCGGGGAAGCGCAGCAGCTTTGCGCACTGGCAGTATCCGCCGCTGTGCCTGCCGGAGGACAGCAGAAAGTGCCCCTCCAGAAACGCTCCGCATTCTTTCATGATGGTCAGATTGTCTTTCATAAACGTCTCCTATCAAAAGTCAAACAGAAATCAAGCTGTTTGCCATATCGTTTTATGTTCTTGCGCCATCCGTTTCATTGTTATAGCAACGCCCGGAGTTCTCAAACTGCATTTTATACGATTCCGCGAACATCCAGTATGTTCGACAGGTTCTGCTCCGCGCAATAGGCGCCCAGCCCGTCGATGATATCGAGCATGGCTGTGGGCTTTGCAAACGTCATGCAGCCGACCGCAACGGCGCTCGCGCCTGCCATGATGTAACGCAGCGCGTCATCCGCCGTGGCGATGCCGCCCATGCCGACGACCGGTATCTTGACCGCCCCGCATACCTGATGCACCATCCGCAGCGCGATCGGTAAAATCGCCGGGCCGGACAGGCCGGCATAGACGTTGTCGAACACGGCGCGCCGTTGATGAACGTCGATCGCCATGCCGAGAAAGGTGTTGACGAGGCTCAGCGCGTCCGCGCCCGCGTCCTCGCAGGCGCGCGCCACGGCGACGACGTCCGTCGCGTTCGGCGAAAGCTTGACGACGAGCGGATGGCGTGAAACCGCCTTTATCTTTTTGGTGATGCCGGCCGTCGTTTGCGGGTCTGTACCGAACGCCATGCCGCCCGCTTTCACGTTCGGGCAGGAGATGTTCAGCTCCAGAAGGTCGATATCCGCGTCGTTGAGCAGGCGCGCGCCTTCCAGGTATTCTTCCTCGCTGTGCCCGCCGAGGTTGCAGATCACCGCCGGGCCGAGCGCGCGCATATACGGCGCTTCGGTTTCCACGAACCGCCGCACGCCGGGGTTTTCCAAACCGATGCTGTTGAGCATGCCGGACGGCGTTTCGTACACGCGCACGCCGTCGTTTCCGCCGCTGCCGTTCAGGGTCAGCCCCTTGCCGCTGATGCCGCCGAGGCGCTTTACGTCGAACAGCTCCGCATACTCGCGCCCGAAACCGAAGGTACCGGAGGCGGCGATGACGGGATTTTTCAGTTCCACGCCGAGCAGGTCGATTTTAAGCGCGTCAGATGGCATCGAATACCTCCTCGTAAAAGAACACCGGCCCGTCCTTACAGACGCGCTTGTTTCCGCCGCTTGTCCGAATGGTGCAGCCGAGGCACGCGCCGACCCCGCAGGCCATGCGTTTTTCCAGAGAGACATATAATTTTGCGCGTGCGTCTCTTGCCGCCTGTGCCGCAGCGCGCAGCATGGGCGCGGGACCGCAGGCGTAATAGGCTGCGGGGCGGGAAAAATCCACATCCTGCGTGACGAATCCGCCGATATTGACGCTGACGCTGTCCGCGAGCTTTTCGAATTCTTCGGACAGGTAAGCGCCTTCCTTGAACCCGAGGAACACGTCGACGCGCCGGCCGGGTTCTTTTAACCGCAACTCTTTTACCAATTGATACAGCGGCGCGATGCCGATGCCGCCGCCGATAACGACGGCGGGGCCGTCCTCCAGCGGGAATCCGTTTCCGTACGGGCCCTGCACGTCCAGCGTTTGACCGGGAAGCATGGCGGACAATAACGCCGTTCCACGGCCCGGGGTGTGGTACACAAACGATATTTCATTCGAATCAGCATTTGCTTCGTAAATACTGATCGGCCGGCCTAAAAACGGGTCCAGCGAATCCGGTCGGCGCAGCATGTAAAACTGGCCCGCATGGCCGGGCGGCGCGCCGAAAACGCGCATGCGGAACACCCCGTCGGCAACCGGCTTGTTGCTTTGCATTACAGCCACTGCATGATGTCCTTTTTCATGTTCAGCACGGCTTTGCGGACATATTCCGTAAAGTCGACGCTTTCCGATTTTCCCTTATGCGCGCTGATGAGCCCGCGCGATGAATTCACCACGCCGCAGATGCCGTCCTTAAAGAAGCCGGCGATGTCCCTGCCGGTACCGCCCTGCGCGCCGTAACCGGGGATGAGCAGAAAGGTATGCGGGAGCAGCGGCCGGATGCGCTCGAACTCCTGCGGATATGTCAGCCCGGCGACCGCGCCGATTGCGGAAAACCCGCTTTTGCCGACGAACGGCTCGCCCCAAGCGGAGACCTTGCGCGCCATGCGCTCGTAGAGCGTTTCGCCTTCGGCCAGCAGGTCCTGGAAATCTTTGCCGCTGGGGTTGGACGTTTTGACCAGGACGAAAATCCCTTTGTCCTGTTCGAGGTACGGATAGTAGGGGGAGACCGCGTCCTCGCCCATAAAGGCGTTTACGGTCATCAGGTCCGTTTCGAAATCGCCGCTGAAATGCGCCTTTGCATACTGCGTGGCGGTGGAGGAGATATCCCCGCGCTTTGCGTCGGTGATGGTGACGCAGCCTTTGCTGCGCGCGTATTTCAGCGATTTCGAGAACGCCGCCATGCCGTCGAGCCCGAGCGCTTCGTAGCAGGCGATCTGGAATTTGAAGCAGCCCGCCTCTTCATAAACCGCGTCGATGATGCGGCGGTTGAACTCGAATATCTTTTCGCCCTGCGAGGCGTCTTTTTCCTTTAAATATTCCGGTAAAAAGGAATATTGCGTGTCCAGCCCGACGC
>CAYUUB010000028.1:1780-13082 GCA_964447725.1 uncultured Oscillospiraceae bacterium | reverse complement strand
CACAGGGAACTATTCTTCCGGCGTGGTTTCAGCCGCGCCGTTTTTAAACGTCTCCAGCGAAACGGAGTCGTCGATGTATTCATAGATTTTGCGCAGGCCGATGTCCGAATGCATATGGCGGTTGATGTCCATCTCGGTGAGCGTAAAGTGCATGGCGTCGCACGCGGTTTCATAATAGTATCCCCACTGGAACCCCGCGCGGAAAAAGGCCAGTTCGTACAGCAGATAGTTGACGATGGTTTTTGGAACGCGCTTGAACTTCGCCGGGTAGCTGCCGTCATAGGTGAAATCGTAATACTGAATCCCGTCTTCGGTGGTCTTGATGCCGTTGTAGACGAGATGGTTTTTCACGTCGTCGCCGATCAGTTCGTGGTTGGTGATGATGTTTTTATTCGGATAAAGGTCGTCGTTGACGTCGATAGCCGTGCCGAGCGTATGGTGGCTGACGTATTGCAGGTTGGACTGGAAACGGGGCACGTAGGTATAGTGCTTAGAAATGAGTTTTTTCAGCAGCGTTACGCGACCGGTGGTTTCTTTTCCTGTTTTGGGGCTGACCAGCGTTACGCTGACATATGTATTTTCGAGGTAGTAGTTCGCCAGCTCAAAATACGGCAATGCGTCGGAATGTACGCGACCGAGGCTGGATTCGACGATGTACGTTTCGCGCCAGTCGTTTTCGGTTGCGATGTTGCGTGAATCCTTGATCGAATAATGGAAGATGAATTTATCCGTATCGCCGCCGAAAAACTTCAGCGCTTCGAAATAGTTACAGTCGAATTTGTTTTGCGTGAGGATCAGACGGTCGGTGCTGACGATTGAACATTCGACCTGATAGAGCGTGACGGGTTCGGCTTGGTCGACGGTGGCGGCGCTCAGCGTAAAGCGGTATCGTCCGGCGGAAAGGCCGCTGATGTCGAACAGATCGTCGAGCGACTCCTCTTCCAGCGTGTAATCGCTGCTGCCGAGCGAATATCCGCGCACGTTTGTTGCCGGATCGAAGGTAACGGTTTCGGTCTCGCCTTTTGCCTCGCCGAGCGATTCGAAGTTTGCCGTCACGCTGACGAGCGGGCTGTCCGTATAGATGGAACCGAGGATATTGAAATCCAGTTTTCGCTGGAGTTCCTCGCCTTCCTGCATGAGCGGGACTTCCAGGCAGGGCTGAAACTGGATGCCGTCGCGCCCGACCGGTTCCGGGCCGCCGCCCGTAGCGCAGGTGAGCATGGCCATCGTTGCTTTTTTGAGGCGATACAGAGTGGAAGCATGCTGCTGTGCGGTGTCCCAGTAGTCGACCGACGCGGAATCCTCGCCTTCGCGCAGCATCATGGCCGCGGCTGCGGCGGAAGGTTCCGTGAGGATATCCGAATTCTCCGCGTCCTCCGCTTTTGCGGAAACAGGGAGCGAGACGGCGACAAAAAAGAATGCGCAGGCTGCCGCCGTCCACTGTGAAAATCGTCGGAAAAGATGCTTTGAATCATATGCCGTCTTCATAATTCGATATTATACACGAAGTATTTCCGAAAGGGAAGTTCGGTGCGCGTTCAAGACGGCGGGAAAAGACTGGAACGCCGGGCCATATTCCTACGAGGGCCATTGTCACGGCGATAGGCCGCGTGTTAGAATACGTTTATGTGGGGACGAAAAATCAGGGTTGGGTTGGTTCTGGCTTGCATTGTTGCGGCTTTGCTGACGGTTGCTTGCAAAAAGGACGAAAAAACAAATACGGAGCCGCAGGCTTGCGCTGCAACGCCGCCGCCGACGCCGGCAACGACGCAGATGGCGAAGATAGGCTTCCCGGTCTTTACGCCGATTCCGGTTTCTGTGCATACGCCGATCCCGACGCCCGTTCCGACGCCTTTTTCCATCGTTTGGCTTTCGGACACGCAGTCGATTTCGTACCACAATTATTGTTATGCCCTGCGCGATATGGGCCGCTGGATAGCGGACGAACGCGACGAACGCAACATCCTGTACGTCGTGCAGACGGGCGATGCGGTCGAAAACGGATTTTCCGACTGGCAGTGGGAAAATTTCGACCAGTGTTATAATGAATTTAAGGACAAGGTCCCGTTTTTAGCGATTGCCGGGAATCATGAAATCGGCATCCGGCAGCACGATTATGCCGGCTATCTGAAACGTCCCTATGTAAGCGGTATTCCGTCGAAAAACGCTTTTCAGCAAGGCCGCGCGGCCTACGCGACCTTTCGCGCGGGCGGGATCGACTTTTTGATTCTGGGTGCCGGCTGGGAAGCCGAAGAGGATGCGACGGAATGGATGAATCAGGTGCTGAAAACGCATCCGGATTCTGTTGCGATTTTGCTCTTTCATAGTTATATCAACAGCGGAGGAAAATATTCCATCATCGGGAAGCAAATGTTCGAGCAGGTCGTAAAACCGAACCCGAACGTCCGGTTCGTGCTCTGCGGGCATGTTCTCGGGACGGGCGTCCGCTTTGACGATATCGACGACGACGGTGACGGCGTGCCGGACCGCCGCGTGACGGACATGATGTACAACTACCAGCACATGGAGGAGGATTGCGGCCAACTGCGGCTTTTGACCTTTGACCCGCTCGCCCGCAGCCTGGACGTTTTGACATATTCTCCCTTCAAACACCGCTTTTATATCGACGGATATTTCCGAAAGAGCGAGTTTGTCATAGACGACGCGTTTTGACCGTATCGCTTTACGGAATGCGGCGAATTGCAGCAAAAAAGGGCGCAGGCATCGATCGATGCCTGCGCCCTTTTCTGAAATCTGCCGATCGCTATTCCACAACGGGCAATTTTGCATTTAAAACCTGCGGCTTCGGCAGAAAAGCGCGTTTTGAAAGGAAAAGAACGGCACCGAGCGCAAAAATCGGCACGCCTGCGAGGATGCCCATCGGGAGTGGCCCGACAAGCGGGTTGTATCCGGCTTTGCTCACGAGCAGGGCGGCGCTCGCTATGCCGTTAAGGGACGCGTGCGAGAGCGCGGCGGGAATTGCGCTTTGCGTCTTGATGGCGAGCGCTGCGATAAACGCGCCGAAGCCGACGCAGAACAGCGTCATAAGCAGGATGCCCAGCCATGGATACCCAACATAATCGAGGCCGTAATTGTGGCCGAGCGCGATCATCGGCGCGTGCCAGATTCCCCAGATCGCACCCGTGATCAGAACCGCCGCGCGCGGCGAAAACCGTTCCAGCAGCTTCGGCAGCAGATAACCGCGCCACCCGAGTTCCTCGCCGAGGCAGGGGATCAGGTTGATGAAAGGCGCAAGGAGGACGCCCTGAACGAGCTGTACGACGATGACCGTTACAGCCTGGCTCTTTGCAACGCCGGCCGACGCCAGCGTGGCGAACTCTGTGTCGAACATGGACGGGACGCACAGAAAATACAGCGCCGCGCCGCCGAATACCAGCGCGGGCGGCACAAAGACAGACAAAAGGTACTTACCCCAGTTACCGCGGAAGTGCGGCTTCAAAAACATGCTTTTAAAGCCTTCGTGCAGAATCCACCGCGTAAGGATCGACGCGAGCGCCGGCATGAACATAAACGCCGCGAAGACGACCGTCATCGTGGAACTGACGGGTTGTCGCACAAACAGCATATAAAAGCTGACCGCCCATACGGGCACGAAGCTGAAGATCAGATAGAGCGGGACGGCCGTGGCCGTTCGTTTCTGCGGTTGCTCCATATTGCTAGCCTCCTTAGCAGAACGTTGTGGTGGATAAAAACTGTTAAATCAGTGAAATGATGGAGAAAGAGGAGATACAAAGTCCTTTTCCTTCGTCATTCATGCCTTCGGTGGTGGTCGCCTTGATCGAAACGGCGTCTAGGCCGACGCCGAGCGTTTTTGCGAGGCGTTCGCGCATCTGCGGGATATAGGGCGCAAGCTTCGGGCGCTGCGCGATGATCGTTGCGTCCGCATGCCCCACGCGAAGGCCAAGCGCACCGACGCGGCGCATGGCTTCTTTGAGCAAAAGCAGGCTGTTGGCGTCCTTATAGGCCGGCTCGCTGTCCGGAAACAGCATCCCAATATCGCCGAGGTTCGCTGCGCCGAGCAGCGCGTCGGTGACGGCGTGCGCAAGCACGTCCGCGTCGGAATGCCCTAAAAGGCCCTTTTCAAACGGAATCGTCACGCCGCCGAGGATGAGCTTCCGGCCTTCGACGAGCCGGTGCGTATCGAACCCCGTGCCGAAGCGCGCATAGGTTGCAAGCGCAAGCTGCCAGTCGGCGGCGGTGGTCAGCTTCTGGTTGGCGGTTTCGCCCTGCGTGAATACAAAATCCGGCGTATACCCCGCGGCGATATAGACCGAGCAGTCGTCCGTGGCTTTTGAAAGGTCGCCCTCGTAGGCGCGCCGGATTTCATCGAAGCGGAACGTCTGCGGCGTCTGCATCCGTATGAGTTTTTCGCGGTCGAGCGGGACGGGGACCCCGCCGCCCGTCAGCATGGTCGTGTCGGTGACTTTGGCCGCGACGACCCCGCTGCCGTGGAGAAGCGCGCTTTCGATGCTCTCTTTCACCGTGGCGGGCGACACCATGCAGCGCGCCGCGTCGTGAATGACGGCGATTTCAGCCGACCGGATCGTGCCCAGCGCGTTTTTCACCGACTGCGCGCGGGTGTCTCCGCCGAGGACGACGGACGATTGAACCGGGCAGTCGATGGTTTCGACAAACGACCGCGTAGACGGAGAAACGGCGAAGACGACCGTATCGACCCCGCCGAGGACCAGCGCCTCCAGCGAACGCTCGATCGCCGTTTTGCCCGCGATAGGCGTGGTCAGCTTATCGAATCCCATACGCGACGATTCGCCGGCGCAGAGGAGGACCCCGACGATCCGGCTCATTGGTCCGTGTTCCCGCTGAGCACGGTATACATGCCTGCCGCGTCTTCTTTGCGGACGCTCTCCTTCACGCTTTCTACGCGCAGAAGCAGGTGCTTTCCGCCGAGCAGGATATCCAGCGTGTCGCCTTCCTTTACGTCGGCGGACGGCTTTGCAACCTTTCCGTTGACGCATACGCGGCCGGCGCCCGCGGCTTCGTTGGCCACGGTCCTTCTTTTGATGATACGGGAAACCTTGAGGTATTTATCCAAACGCATCGTTATAACTTCCTTTCGCTGCGGCGCCGATTGGGAACCGGTGCCTGTTACCAGATCATGTTACGGTGAAAAACAGTCGTTTGTCAAGGTTGACACGCATCGGAAAACGGTGTATTCTATCTGCGTCACGGGGGCGTCCGGAAGAACAGCCGGACTGAGAAGTACCCTTGGAACCTGTTGGGTCATGCCATCGTAGGAAAGTGATACATAGGGGTATCTTCTTTATGATGGTCGTCTGATAGGGCGACTATTTTTTGTGGGAAAAAGGAGAAAAAGAAATGGAATTTGTACTGTTCAAAAAACTTGCTTCGCTTGAGGGAATCGAACTGTATTTGTTCATTGGCGCGGGCATCATCCTTGCGTTGTTGATTTATGCTGTGATTCGTTACCGAAAAAAGGCGAAAACACGCGCAACTGAGGAAACACCGGTTGCCGTGAAATTCACGCGGACGCAGAAGCTCGTTTACGGCGCCTTGAGCATTACGCTGGCGTTCGTTCTGAGCTATTTCAAGATCGTCACACTTCCATATGAAGGATCGATCACGGTGGTTTCCATGCTGCCGATCTTTGCATATGCTGCTTATTTCGGCCCTGCATACGGCTTTACGGCGGCGTTTGCCTATTCGCTGTTGCAGGTCATTCAGGGGGCGTATATCATACACCCCATCCAGTTCATCCTGGATTATTTTGTGGCTTTCACATGCCTTGGCCTTGCCAGCTTCTTCCCGAAGAATCTTCCGCTCGGCTCGGCCATCGGCGGCCTTGCGCGTATGCTGGCTTCCACGGTTTCCGGCGTCGTCTTTTTCGGCGCCTATGCCGCCGACTACGGCTTCACCAATGTCTGGGCTTATTCGCTGGTCTACAACTTCTTTTCGATCGGCATAGACACGATCCTCTGCGTCGTCGTTGCGGCGATGCCGCCGGTGCAGCGGCTGTTCAAGCGCACGTTCGGACAGGCGTAACGGACAAATGCAAAAAGCGGGCATGCCGTGCGGCATGCCCGCTTTCTCTTTCAGTCGGCGTTTCGCCGGACGACCGTTGCGCGCGGGTTCAACCCGCCGGCTTCCGTTTGCATGCTTGTGACGGCAGACAGTCGTTTCTCGCGCTGCAGGCATGCGCTCAGGAGTTTGAATTCCAGTGTGTAAAGGACCGCTATGCCGCCGGGCGAAAGCAACTCCGGCAGCAGCTTTACGAACCCGCGATACAGCGGTTCGTTCGTCGCGTGCGTCCCGACGCGGTTGCCGAACGGCATGTTGCTAAGGACGATGTCGAACGGCTCGCGCGGCCTGAATTTAAGGATGTCCTTGCGAACAAAACGCGCCTTGCTTCTTGCCGCTTTCGCGTTGGTCCGCGCGGCGTTTAACGCCTGCTCGGAAATATCCACGCCAAGCAGGATGGCATCCGGAGAAGCCTGTTCCAGCTCGAAGAGGAGCGTGCCGCTTCCGCAGAACGGGTCCAGTACGACCGGCGGCCGCTCGACGGTGGAAAACGAAAGCGCATACCGCGCCAGGCAGGCCGCCGCGGCCGGGTGGATCGAGGCTGCGATTGCGCGCTTTCTGTAGGCAAAGCGCGCGTCGGGTACGTTGCAGGGGCGGATGTAAACGTCGCACGTTTGATCGTGGCAGGCGATGCGCAGTTCGTCGGCGTAACGGGACGGGTTGTCGCCGCCGCCAAGCGCGGATGTAATGCGCCGGATAAAATCCGCGCGCTCGCCGGTGTAATTGCGCAGTTCAACGCGATAGGGCCGCGTCAGTCTGTCGCCGGACGCCGCCGCGATTTTTTCAGGATTGAGCGGAAGGGATTCCGCAACGGGCAAAAGGATTTCCGACGCACAGCGCGCGGTGAAGAGCGTTTTCAAATCGTCGGTATGGACGTGCACGCCGTCCGGGCGGATGATTGCCGCAAAACCGAGCGCGGCAAGCTCTTTTTGAAGAAACGTTTGAAATCCGACCGGCGGAATGAGCAAAACGTCCTGTGGCGACGAAAGCTTCGCACGTTCCGGAAGCGGCAGGTCCCGCTCCAGAGCGGCGCGCGCTTTTCCCAGGGCGGCGGCGATTTCGCGGACATGCTTTATTTCGCTGTCGTCCCGTGCAGCGGGGACTTTGTAGGCGTTCAGCGCAGCTTCGGAGGCTTTTCCGCCGACGCTGCCGAGCGCAAGCAATATGGAAGGCACGACAAACAGCGCCGTCTCGGCCTGCAGCGCTTTCGAAAGCGCCGCCGCGTCGCCTGACCGGCCGAGCGCGCCGAGAAGCCGGGCGGCGTTTTTCCGCGCCTTCGGAAGCTCCGATTCAAGTGCGGAAAGGACCGGTCCCCGGTCCTTAAGAAGCCGGTCGATCATCTGCCGCGCCTCTTTCTTTTTTGCGAGCGCCGCCAGTTCGGACAGCGCGGAAACCGGATCGGCTTTTATTGCGCCGACCAGCTGCGTCAGTTCGTTTTTCGAAACGACGGTGGGGTCACTCATGCGCGGCCGCGTTTCGGATGATGTCGAGGATTGCCTGCGTGCCATCGGAACGGGTGTCTCCCTCCATAGTGCGTGTAAAGTGTTCGCGTTCGCGATAGACTTCGTCGATTGCCCGGCTGAGCGATTCCGGCGTTGCCGTGTCCTGATCGACCGTGACGGCATAGCCTTTCTTTTCAAAATATGCCGCGTTCAGCAGCTGGTCGCCGCGCGTGCTCGCCGCCGTCAGCGGCACGAGGACCGAAGGCTTGTTCAGCGCAAGCAGCTCGAACACCGCGTTTGCACCCGCGCGGGACAGAACGACGTCCGCCAATGCAAACAGGTCCGGCAGTTCCCGGTCGATGTATTCGTATTGCGTATAGCCGCATGCCACGCAGTTGCAGTCCTCCTTGCCGCGGCCGCAGAGATGGATCACGTCGTATGTTTCGTTCAGCTTCGGCAAAGCCGCGCGAAGCAACTCGTTGAGCTTTTGCGCGCCGAGACTGCCGCCCATGACCAGAAGCACGGGCTTTTCGCCGGAAAATCCTGTAAATTTCAACGCCCGTTCGCGCTCTCCCGCATAAAGCTCCGGCCGGATCGGCGTACCAGTAAACACGCCCTTTTGATGCGGAACATGCGCGAGCGTATCCTCGAACGTAACGCAGACACGGTCGGTAAAGCGGCAGGCGATGCGGTTGCTCAGCCCGGGCGAAAAATCCGACTCGTGGGCGACGACCGGGGTTTTGCCCGCGGCGATGACGACCGGCACGGAAACGAACCCGCCTTTGCTGAAAACCACGTCGGGTTTGATCCGCCGGATCAGCCTGCGCGCCTGAAGACAGCCCTTGAGAACGCGAAAAGGGTCGATGAAGTTCTGCCAGGAAAAATACCGCCGCAGTTTACCCGTTGCGATCGCGTGATAAGTCACGCCGTCGATCGCGGCGATCAAATCCCGTTCCATGCCGGATTCGGAGCCGATGTAATGCACAACCCAGCCTTCGTCGAGCAACTGCTCGATCAGCGCTATGTTCGGGGTAACGTGTCCGGCGGTCCCGCCGCCGGTGAAAACGATGCATTTTGCGTCTGTTTGCTTTCCCATACGGAAATACTCCTTGAAAAACGCACGACCGGCGTGACCCGATCGTGCGCAAAGTCCGTTTCTTTATTAGTTTATGTCTTTATCTGGGGTTTGTCCACTCAAACTTCGCCGATTGTCAGCCGGCTTCGTTCAGGGTGTCGTCCTTTAGCAGCGCGCGCGCGATATCGATCTTCATCTGAGACCATTCGGTCCCAAGCGGAAGGTCGACTTCCAGCATGACGCAGACGAGGCGCGCGTCCTCTTCCGAAACCGGCTCGCCGTCTATGTTGTCGCGCCAGCAGATGAACCATGCGAGTTCCTTCGTCTTGTCGTTGTCGATCTCGGCGGTGCCTGTCTTTCCGGCCATGGTGTAGCCAAGCGTGAGCGGGCCGCGCGTGATGAAGCTCTTAGCAAGCCAGCGGGCGGTGCCTTTTACGCACACTTCCAGCAACGCGTCATGCAGCAGGTCGACGGTCGATTGCTGCAGGATCTGCCGGTAAACCGTCGGCGTGCGTTGTTCGATCAGCGAATAATCCGTTCCGTCGGCGTGCCAGATGGAGTCGACGAGGTACGGCTGCATGATGACGCCGTCGTTGGCGTAGGCCGAGGCATAGCAGGCCATCTGCAGCGGCGACATCAGGATCTGGCCCTGCCCGTAACCCGTGACCGCGAGGTCATAATCGTCCTGTTCTTCGTCGGTGTTGTAAAGCTGCGGCTCGCTGACGTCGAGGCCGTAGAGCATTTTGTCCAGCACGAGCTGGACGCCTTCGACTTTGGACCAGTTGCCGTCGTCGTCCTGCTGCCAGATTGGCGTGCCGCCTTCGGCGAGGTTTTGCCAGCTGACGCCGTCCGAACCGGCCGTCCAGTAGATGCGGGGATTCGTGCCGGTCGCTTCCAGTGTGATCGCCTCGTTCCAGCCGATGCTGTCCATAAAGGTGGAAAACTTCGTCCAGCCCATGCGCATCGCGCCGTAGGCGAAGAAAAGGTTATCCGACGAAATGATGGAGTTGATCATGTTCATCGGTGAAGGCCGGCTGTCGCTGTGGGTGCGCTTCAGTGCGCGGTCGTGGCTCTGGTCTTCCCATGCTTCGGTGCTGGAACGCTCCTGAAGATTGTTCAAAAACGTCTCGGACGGATACCATTCGTCTTCGTTGATTTCCTCGGAAGCGGGAAAGACGTCGTTGACCGTCATGGTGTTTGTTTCGAGCAGCGCAGCGCTCGTCATGAGCTTAAAGACGGAACCCGGCGTATACAAGCCCTGGGTGGCGCGGTTGTAGAGCGGGAGATTGACCGTGTCGTTCTGCATTGCTTCCCACTCTTCTTCCGTAACGCCTCGGGAAAGGTCGTTGAGGTCGAATCCCGGCCATGAGATCATCGCCTCGATCGCGCCGGTCTGCGGATTGAGCACGATGACGCAGCCGTGGATGGAGTCGTCGTAAACCGTGGTATCCACAACGTCTTCCAGCCGCTCCTGCAGTTCGGGAATGATGGTCAGATGCAGATCGTAACCGTCCACGGCATCCGTGGAATACAGCATGCCGCGGCTTCCGCCCTCGGCGGTCTGGATATAGGTGAACCGGCCGTTGGTACCCAGCAGCTCGTCTTCATAGAGGAGCTCAAGGCCGTATTTGCCGATGTAGGAGTCGCCGTTGTACCGCGTCTCCGTGGTGTAATAGCGGTCGTTCTCCTCGTCGTATCGTACATCGCCGTATGTTTCGAAATTGATCTTCTCTTTTTTGGAAATGATACCGGCGTATCCGATAATATGGCACAGCGAATCACCATATGGATAATATCGCAGCGTCCCGTAATTCGCCGTGTCGATCGCAATGCCTTCCACGGCGAGCAGGCGGGTCTTCAAGTCCATCGTGGCCTCGTCGGGATAGAATGTTTTCAGTTTACAAAAGTCGTTGCGCTGTTTCGTGAGGGCCGTCCGCACGTCGTCCTCGGTCATCTCCATTTCAGGAATGGCTGCGACGTCGCGGATAAACGTTTCCTCGTCCGGTATCGTGGAAGGAACGCAGAACACCGTGACCGCGTTTACATTTTGCGCGTAGGCTTCGCCGTCGCAGAGGATTTCGCCGCGGTTGGCCTGCATGATGCCGACGCGAAGGCTGTCGCCCCATTCCATCTCCGGAAAGATCAGGCTCGGCGACCAGTCGATCGTCCAGCGGTGTTCGATGCGGTTTGCTTCGATGGTGAATTCGTAGGTCAGGTCGCCGCCTGCGCGCGCGCTGTGATACGTCAGCGTATAGTCGACGCGGGCGATGATTTCGCCGTCGAGAACTTCGGTTGCCTCATAATCGATGCCGGTGAGTTCCAGTTCGTCGAAGATGCTCTCGTATTTCTCTATGAATTCAACCTTCGTGATGGTTTCTTCGATCACGTCTTCTGCCGTGTCTTCGTCCTCCGGCACAGGAGTCGGCGTGGCGTTCGGGTCGGGCGTCGGCGTTGGCGTCGGCTCTGCGGTCGGCGTCGGCTCAGGCGTACCTTCCGGCGTCGGCGTCGTATCGCTCTCGCGCTGGTCGGCCGGCATGTCCGATTCGTCGATCATGCCGCTGTCGTCGGTCGACGCGGCATCCGGGGTCGTCTCCGTGTCTTCGGCTCCGAAAGGCTCGGGCGTCGAATCGTTCACCGGATATTCGCCCGTTTCGGCGTCCGGCATAATGCCGTTTTCCGCAACGGCCTCCGGCGTCGGCGTCGGCGT
>CAYUUB010000028.1:0-1680 GCA_964447725.1 uncultured Oscillospiraceae bacterium | reverse complement strand
CGGCGTCCGGCATAATGCCGTTTTCCGCAACGGCCTCCGGCGTCGGCGTCGGCGTTTCCTCGGCCTCCGGCGTATCGGTCGGCGTCGGCGTGGCTTCTTCGGGCGTCGGTGTGGCTTCCTCGGTTTCAAGACCGAAGACTTCGCGCCAGATCTTACGGTTTTCCGCCTTTTCTTCCGCTTCTTCAGCCAGGCGTGCATCCCGCTCCTCGTCGGTTTCGGGCGCCTTGATACTGTCGGCGAGCATCTCGTAAGCCTTGTCGTATGAGCCTTCGCAGATATAATCTAAAAATTGATAGCAGTATTCGCTGCCGCGCGTAACAATGGAGCAACCCGTGCTTAAAATCGTTACGCCCAGCATGGCGACTACTAATATGCTTGCGACAATTCGTTTCATTCCATGTCTGTCCTTGTTTGATTTACCCCCCGGTAAAGCAATGATATTATACCAAATGTGCCGTCCGTGGGAAGCAAATATGGAAAAAGTTAATAATCATGCCATGATTCGTGCCAGGAATTTATGCTGGTTTCAAGGTTTGAGCAGCAAAAAACCACCCGTTCGAGCGAAGAAGTACGGAGCGTTGCGCCTGTTTGCGGGAGGCTCTGCGGGCCTTATTCCAGGGGATCGTCGCGCAGTCCGGCGAATCCGAGACTCAGGGCATACAGCCGGTTTGCGGCTTCCATATTCTTGGAAGCCGGGCTTGTCGGTTCCACGTGGCAATGATAGAAATACTGCCCGCTGGTATTGGCAAGGGAAGGATCGCACGCAAGGAACACGCTGGTTTTTGCGCCCTGTTCGCAGGACGAGAAGAACAGACGCATGAGCCGCGCGACCGCGACCCACCGGAAAATGCCGCCGGCGCGGTTGACCACGATGTCCGAAGCGACGATGCCCGGGTGCACGGCGTTTATGGTGACGCGGCTTTTGCGGCGTTTGAGCTTTTCCGCGAGCACGCGGGCGAACAGCAGGTTGCAGAGCTTGCTTTGCCCGTAGGCGATCGCGCGATTATACCCATGGGTCAGATTCAGATCGTCGAAGTGGATATCGCTCCAGGTATGCGCAACGCTGCTCATCATAACGACGCGGCCCTGCGCGGATTGCTCCAGGAGCGGCAGAAGCAGCAGCGTCAGCAGAAAATGCCCGAGGTAGTTGACGCCGAAGCATGCTTCGAACCCCTGCTTCGTCTCGGCGCGCCGCCGGCCGAGAATGCCGGCGTTGTTGACGAGCACGTCCAGCCGTCCGAACCGCCGGGTGAATTCGCCTGCGAACGCGCGGACGGAATCCAGGTCCGCAAGGTCGAGGCGCATCAGCTCCAACTCACGACCTTTTTCGCAGCGCAGGTCGCACAGGGCGGCTTCGCCGCGTTCACGGCAGCGACAGGCAAGGACCACCTTCGCGCCCCTGTCGGCAATCGCCGCCGCGGTCGCTTTGCCGATGCCGGAATTCGCGCCCGTGACGATGACGATTTTTCCCCTCATTGAACCATCCATGGCACGAGTATAACCAAAGCGGGCGGCAAACGCAACAGAATGCCGCCGGTTGCTGCGCGCGCATGATAAATCGCGCTTGTCAGGACGGCGGGCGAGTCGGTATACTGAGGGCAGAAGAAAAGCGGCGCTTTGCCGCGCGGAGGAAGATCGATGTATAGCCGATGGGTGGAAGGATTTTCGCGTGCTGGACGC
>CAYUUB010000027.1:0-13202 GCA_964447725.1 uncultured Oscillospiraceae bacterium | reverse complement strand
GGTTGCCGTTGCCGTCGATGTTGACGATCTCTCCGGTTTCGGCGATGGCGTTGGCGGAGCAGATATACGCCTGCGCGCGCGAGGCGAGTTCGCGAATATCCGGCTCTTTCTGCTTCCAGTGCCAGTAAACGGTGCTTTTTTTCGTCAGCAGGTCGTACAGGCCGATTTGCTGAATCGTCATGCTGCCGCCAATTCCGACGGTCATACCTTCGAGTTCCGCAGCGATGTGCTCCGCCGCTTCCCCTCCCGTTTTAAAACAGGAAACGGCAAAGCCTTCGCGCTTAAGGTTCGCGACCGTGAGATCAATATCCATAAGACGCTCCTGATCCCTCTATTCCATTAAATCCAGCTTGCCAAAGTCGATTGTGCCGTCGGGATTGACGAGCTCTTCGTCGGCGTGGACGCACTCCACTTTGCCGACAAACATCTCGTGCGAACCGGTCATGATGGAGTCCACGACCGTGCATTCGATCGCTACCGGGCATTCCTCCAGGATCGCGGCGTTGACCTTTTCGCCGTCTTTCATCTTTGTGCCGAGCTTCTTGAGCTTGTCGCCGTCGCGCCCGCTCTGCTTGCCGCAGCACTCGTACAGCGCGGTCTGGTCCTTTTTCACAAGATGCGCGACAAACGCGCCGTTTTCCTTGATCATGTGGTAGGAAAAGCGGCTTGGCACGATGCCGACCATGACCATCGGCGGGGCGTAACTGCAGTTTCCGCAGTATGCGACGACGAGCGCGTTGTCCCTGCCCGCCTTGTCGCGTACGGTGACGATCACTTTGGGTGCCGGTTGCAGTGCGCCTTTGAGCGCGACGTTCTTTTTCATGAGTTTTATACCTCCCGTTGGGTTTTTCACGAGTAGTATACCACCAATTTACTTGGGATTGACGCAAAACGCCAAAATTCGTAGCGAATACTTTTTAGCGCAGTCAAAAAGCACGCCCGCGCCGGAACGTGCTCTGACCGGCGGCATTGCGCCGTAAGCGTCAGTCCATATCGAGTTTGTCCAGCGCCCAGGCGGTCAGCTCGTTAAGGGACGGATGGATGACCATCGAATTGGCGATCGGTTCGTATGTCCCGAGCGACGGGCACATCATGCGCAGGCCCTTGATTTCCGCCTGCCTTCCCTTGCGATCCGCACTTTTGCGGCACTTGAATCCCGCGTTCATCAGATACACGAACGGCTGGACCAGAATCGCCGCATGCGGTCCGACGATGTGGACGCCGAGCAGCTTTTTTTCGTCGTCGGCAATGATCTTGACAAACCCGTCGTCCGCATCGCCGTCCGAATAGCCCATCTTCCGCCCGCCGACGACGTCGGAATAGTGGTTGACCCCGACATGGTATTTCAGGCCCGCGGCTTTGGCTTCGCGTTCCGTCATGCCGACGTGCGCGACCTGCGGATCCGTAAAGATCGCCCACGGGACCGTCTGATAACAGACCTTCCGCTTTTCGCCGGGCTGGAAGAGATTGTGCGCCAGCACTTCCGCTTCAAAATTGGCCTTGTGGCGGAACTGGAACTTCCCGTTGATATCGCCCAGCGCCCAGATATGTTTCCGGGACGTTTCGAGGTATTCGTTCGTAACGATCCAGCCTTTTTTGTCCGTTTCGATCTGCGCTTTGTCGAGCCCCAGCGTATCGCCGTTGGTCCGGACGCCGGCCGCGAGAAAGATCTCTTCGCCTTCGACGGCGTATTCCTCTTTCGTGGCCGTGTCCCGAATGGTGACGACCTTCGTATCGCCGCGTTTTTCCGCCGCAATTGCCATCGCGCCTGTCAGCACGCGGATGCCGTTGCGCTCAAATTGCTGCTTGACGAACTCGCTGACCGTCTCTTCTTCCGGCATCAGCAACCGGTCCGTCAGCTGCACGACGGTCACCCTGGTGCCCAACGCGGAAAAGATATGCGCAAACTCCACGCCGATCGGCCCGCCGCCGATGAGGATCAGACTTTCCCACGGCGTTTTCGGGAATTTATCGCCGAAAAACGTCTCCGAGACGACATATCCGGCCTCTTCGATCCCGCGTATCGGCGGAACGAGCGAACGCGCGCCCGCGGCGATCACGAACCGTTCCGCTTCGAACTCCTCCGTCCCGCCATCGGGGTATGAAACCTCCATCGTCTGCGGGCCCGTAAACGTCCCCGTTCCCTTATAAACGGTCACATTTTCCGCGTTTTCGAGCTCCTTTTCCACAAGGCGGTTCATTCCGATCTGCTTCCACATCCGTCCGGAGAGCGTTTCCCAGTCTACGCTCGGCGACGGAGCGTTCACGCCCGTTTTTTTCGCATGCTCGATTTCGCGGACCAGGTCCGCCGGGTAGGCAAGCATTTTGGTCGGAATGCAGCCCTTGTTCAGGCAGGTGCCTCCGAACTTGGCCTTTTCGACGATCGCGCAGCGAACGCCCGCCTCCATCGCCGCTTCCAGAACCACAAGCCCCGCGCCGCTGCCGACGACGGCAAGATCGTATTTCTTCATGCTGCTCCCTCCAAAATGATTTTGGGCGACCGGTCTGTCGTTTTCACCATACCCGCTCACTATCTTATATTTTAGTATCGCCCTGTTGTTCCGTCAATGTGAGCAAGTCACCAAGCGCGGGCTGTTGCAGGCGACCTTGCCCGCATCATTGCAGGAGTTTGCGGATCGCACGCCCGGCGTTTTCAAACATCGCGTCGACGGCGAGCGCTTCCGCGGCGGTCGCGCCGTCGCAGACGGCAAATCCATACGGTGCGAGCGAACAGGCACCCTGCAGGCAGGCGCGTTCGAGAATTTGCATGCAATAGAAGTCCGCGCCGAACCGCGGGGACGCGACGATGCATGAAAGCGCGCACGCATCGAATCCGTCGAGCATGCGGAGCGTCGTTTCGCCGGGGATGTTGCTCGTGTTTTCGCACAGCAGCAGCGTCGCGTCCGCGGGCCCGCCGTCTTCGGCAAACGCACCGCCGTGCTTCGCCAGCTCGCGTCCGAGCGCTTCGCGCCAGTCGCGCCCGGCTCCCTCGCTTTCCAGCGTGGAAACGAACCGGAGCCGCTTCGCGCCTTCTTCTTCCGCTTCGAACGCCATCAGCCGCCGTGCAAGCGCGCGCGCCTGCATTCCGTACAGTTCAAACGGAAAAATTTTTTCGTCGCCGCTCTGATAGGACAGGTTTTTCAGGTTGCGCGACGCTTCCACGCACGGTCCGTTTGCGATTGCACAGCCCGCGCCGTTCAGCGCGAGCAGCAGTTTCAGAACGTCCGCATGCAGCGCGCCGCCGCGTTCGCCGTCCGCAACCGCGCCGCAGACCGAGCCTTCAAAGCTGCATCCTCCGCTTAAAATACGACGTGTCAGCGCGGAAAGCTCATCATTGGCTCCGGTGCCGTCGCCGGATATTGCAAACAGCAATCTCCGCTTTTCGGCGTTTCCGTCAGGAAAATCTTCCGACCGCACGGTTTCAAACGAAACGTCCTCGACCGCGCGCTCCAGAACATCGCCAAGCCGCGTGTGGCGCCCGACCGATACGAGTTGGATCGATTGCTGCATATGAAATATTCCTCCAGATACGAACGGTGTTTACCCTAATGATACGGATTTTTATGAAAATAGCAAGACGGTTGCGCCATGCCGGGGTACTGTCGGGAATTACGCGGGATCACGCCTGTTTTCGCATAAAAAGGCAGCCCTTGGGCGCGCATATTGTATGGCGGCACTGATTATGATATCCTGAATAGCAATGGAGCCATGTGGTAAAGGAGTTTTTTCTATGCAACCTTCAAATGTTTATTTTACGGATATGCGCGCGGATTTCGATCATCCGCTGACCGTCAAACTGCAACGCCTGATCAGGAAAGCCGGGATCGAGTCGATTGATTTTACGAACCGTTTTGCAGCGATCAAGGTGCATTTCGGCGAACCCGGCAACCTCTCGTTTATCCGCCCGAATTTTGCCTATGCCGTCGCGGAAGTAATCCGCGAAAACGGCGGAAAACCGTTTTTAACGGACTGCAATACGCTGTACCCCGGTCTGCGGAAAAACGCGCTGGACCATCTGGACGCCGCGGCGAGAAACGGTTTCTCGCCCGCCTCGACGGGCTGCCAAAACATCATTGCAGACGGTTTGAAGGGCCTTGACGAAGCGCTGGTGCCGATCGAGGGCGGCAGGCACGTCAAGGTTGCAAAAATCGGCCGGGCGATTATGGACGCGGACGTCTTTATCTCCCTGACGCACTTCAAAGGACACGAGGAGGTCGGCTTCGGCGGCGCGCTGAAAAACATCGGCATGGGGTGCGGCTCGCGCGCAGGCAAGATGGAGCAGCACTGCGACGGCAAGCCGGTCGTCGACGAATCGAAATGCCGCGGCTGCCGGCAGTGCGTCAAGCAGTGCGCGCACGATGCGATCTCGTACGATCAAAACCGCATCGCGCATATCGATCACGATCGCTGCGTCGGCTGCGGGCGCTGCATCGGCGCGTGCAACTTTGACGCCATTGCGACCAGCGGCGACAGCAGCTGGATTATCCTCGGCGAAAAAATCGCGGAATATGCCTTCGCCGTGCTGCAGGGCCGCCCGCATTTTCATATCAGCCTCGTCATGCAGGTTTCGCCCAACTGCGACTGCCACCCGGATAACGACGTGCCCATCGTTCCGGACGTCGGCATGTTCGCCTCGTTCGACCCCGTTGCGCTTGACCAGGCCTGCGCGGACGCCTGCAACCGGCAGCCCGTCATGCCGAACAGCCAGCTGGCCGAGCACCTTGAAAACGGCGAATGCCATCACGACCACTTTGCCGACTCCGCGCCGGGTACGGACTGGTCGGCCGCTTTGAAGCACGCCGAGGAACTCGGCCTCGGCACGCGGCAATATGAGCTGATCACCGTGAAATAGAATAGGCTTCGCTCAAAAGGCGGGCGGCAACTGCCGCCCGCCTTTCACATTTCCGTCATTATGCGTTCGTCTCCGTCTCCAGCATGATCTGAAGGATTTCCGACTCGGTACCGCGCATGCCGTCCTTGGCCAGCCTTCCAACGTTACGTATCGTATTATCGACGCCCTTGACGACGATGCCGTCCCCGCTTAAAAATTCCTGCTTCTGCGTGTACATGCGGTAACCGAGGATGCCTGCTTCCACGGCGGTCGCAATCTTGGCCGCACAGGAAGCCTTCGCCCCGTCGCACACCATTCCGCTGATAATCGCCAGCGCGTTGACCAGCGTATGCGCGACCGCATCATAGCTGCCGTCTTCAAGGTAGGCGATCCCCGCGCCTGCGCCGCAGCCCGCGCAGACGGCCCCGCAGAACGCCGAAAGCCTTCCAATGCCGGTCTTCTGATGGATTGTCACAAGGTCGGACACGATCAGCGCACGAATTGTCTCCTCTTCGGAATACCCCTTTTCGCGCGCCCAGACGACAACCGGGACCGAAGCCGTGATCCCCTGGTTGCCGGACCCGGAAACGATCGCGACCGGCATTTCCAGCCCGCTCATGCGCGCGTCCGATCCGGCTGCCGCGTATGCGCGCGCTTTCGTAACAAGGTCGTCGGCTCCGCTCAGCAGCACGCGCCCGATGTTTGCGCCGCAGCTGGTCGTCAGCCCGCGTTCGGCGATCGCCATGTTCAGCTCGATCTGACGCAGAATCACATCTTCGATTTTTGAGAGTGCGACCGTGTCCGCAAACTCCACGATATCGCGGACGTTCAGAATCTCCGGCGCTTTGGTTTCGCTGCCCGCATCGACGACCGGCAGATCGACGCTTACGGTTCCGTTCTTCTCCACATGGACGATATTCGTATGCGCCCCCGCGATGCGGACGCTTGCGCTGTCCTGCCCGCGCTCCCCTGTGACCGTAATGTCGAGCGTCAGTCCGCCTTCCTTGCAGTCGACCGTAATCGGCGTTTCGGACAGGTACGCTCCAATTTCCTCGCGCTGGGCGTCCGTTACCGAAGCGATGACCTCAAGCAGGCGGCTCGCGTCGCCCGCGACAACGCCCGCCGCGGCGGCCGCGGCAATCCCTTTGCGCCCGCCGGTCCCCGGAACGACGACGCTTTTCGCGTTTTTTAGAATGTTGCCGCTGACCGCGACGCGCATTCGCTCCGGCATACCGCCGAGCGCGTCGCGCATCGTCGCCGCCGCATACGCGATTGCGATCGGTTCCGTGCATCCCGTCGCCGGAATGAGTTCGTCCCGCAGGATCATACAGTAGGATTCCATCGTCTCCTGTGATAGCATTTTTGAATCGTTCTCCTTGCAAATTATATATTGATCGAATTCAGCACAAAAAGCGTTGATTTTTTCCCGAATGCTCCGCGTTTTCTTGACCATCCGGCATTTTTTGTATCCTTTTTTATTTCAGGTACAATCCGACAAGCTGAAAATCCTTGTCGAACGACAGCGTATAGAGCACGTTGCCGTCCTCATGCGTGCAGAGCACCTGCGCAACGGCGTATTCCTCGCCGGTCGTGTTGTCCGAAGTGCCGGAAAGAACAACCTTTTTTATGCTCTCGAACGCGCCGACGCGCTCATACGTCGGCTCCCAGCTTTCCTCAAGCTGATCCGCCGTCACGGCGTCCCTGAGGTCTTCGCGCAGGTTGTCGATGATCGTATCGTATTCGCCGTCGCTTGCATACCCGACGATTTCCTCCGCACGCGCGGTCACCGCGTCCGCGTCAAATCCGTCCGGCAGCGGCGCCGAGCCGCACCCCGCCGCGAACGCGCAGACCATAATCGCCAGCAGTCCTGCACAAAACCGTTTTATTGTTTGTTTCATGCCATTCACCCCCCCTTGATATACTTGCAGTATAACATACAAATGTGTTATTCTTGATGCTGTATTTTAAGCGTTTACGAGGTGATTGCCATGCGAAAAGATGGAACGCGCGTAAAGGACGCCAACCCGATCTACACGGTCATGCCATATATTCTGAAATACCGGTATGACGCCATGAACATGATCGAAATCGACATACCGATCTCTCCTATGCAGGCCTATCTCAACGAAAAACGCAAGCAGGGTTATCGTTTTTCGCATCTGGGGCTTGTGCTCGCGGCATACGTGCGCACCGCGGCGGAGTTTCCCCTGCTCAACCGTTTTATCGCCAATAAGCGGATTTACCAACGCAACGAGTTTTCCGTTGCAATGGTCGTGCTCAAGCCCGGCGAGCTGGACGGCACAATGAACAAAATGTACTTCAAAATGGAAGACGATATCTTCGCCGTCCATGAGGTTATCGACCGCTACGTGTCGGAAAACCGCGGGCAGGGCGACACCAACGCAACCGACGACATCGTCCGCACGTTGCTCAACATTCCCGGTCTGGTCAATTTCGGCGTCGGGTTGTTCAAAGTGCTGGACCGCTTCGGCCTGCTGCCGAAAAGCCTGATCAAGGCAAGCCCGTTCCACACGAGCATGACGATCTCCAACCTCGCGAGCATCCGAACAAACCATATCTTCCACCATCTGTACGAATTCGGCACGACGAGCGTTCTGATCACGCTCGGCAACATGCGGGAAGTGCCCGTGCGCAAGGGTGAAGAAATCGTATTCGAGCGCAGCCTCCCGATGGGCATCGTCATGGACGAGCGCATCTGCTCCGGCAGCTACTTTGCAGCGGTCTTCCGCCGGTTTAAGCAGTATCTCACCAACCCCATGCTCCTCGAAGGGCCGCCGAAGGTGGTCAACACCATTCTGGATTAAACCGAATCCCACGCCCGGCGGTTTGTGCGGCATGCATGAACCGCCCGGTTTTTCGAAAAGTCCCTTCCATTGCCCAATGGCTCGATTGTAACATATAATCAGCAAAACGACACCCTGATAAGGAGGTTTTTTATGAATAAACGTATTGTAAAAACACCCGCGGCACCCGCCGCGATCGGCCCGTATTCCCAGGCCGTATCCGCAGGCGGTTTTCTGTATCTTTCCGGCATGCTTGCCATCGACCCCGCCACGGGCGAAATGGTCGGTTCGGATGCGCCCGCGCAGGCGCGGCAAATCATGCGGAATATTTCCGCACTCTTGGAAAGCCAGGGGCTTTCTACTGAAAACGTCGTAAAAACCACGGTGTTTTTAACTGACCTGAACGCGTTCGGCGCAGTAAACGCAGTCTATGGCGAAACGTTTTCCGTCGATCCGCCCGCGCGCTCCTGCGTCGAGGTCAGCCGCCTGCCAAAGGCTGCGCTTGTCGAAATCGAGTGCGTCGCCGTACTCTGACGCGTCGGGCGGTTTCCTGCAAAGTGTAGGAACCGTCCCGTGGATTTCATGCGGCCAGGCGGCACGTTTCCCCGTATCCTCCATTGCATGCCGCGATCGATCTGTGGTATGATCGATCAAATAAGGAGTTTTTATGCGTTTTACAGAGACATTTATCGAAACATTGAAGCGGCCGCACCTGTTTTTCGACGGCGCGTTGGGCACGCAGCTGCAAGAGGCGGGTTTGCCCGCCGGAGCCTCGCCCGACACTTGGAACATCACGCACCCGGACGTTGTGCGCGGCATCCATGCGGCGTATCTCGAGGCGGGCGCAAACGTCGTCACGACCAACACGTTCGGTTCCACCGCGCCGCGCCAGAAGCATGGACCGTACAAACCCGCGGAGCTTGCAGCGGCGGGCGTTCGCCTCGTTAAAGAGGCCGTCGCCGCGTTTGGCCAGCCGCGTTTTATCGCGCTGGATATCGGGCCGCTGGGCGAGTTTATCGAGCCGATGGGCGAACTGAGCGAAGAGGATGCCGTCGAGCTCTTCCGCGAGCCGATCGAAGCCGGCGTCGCGGAAGGCGCGGACTGCATCCTGATCGAAACCATGATCGACCTGACCGAGGCGCTTTGCGCCGTGCGCGCCGCAAAGAAGTACGGCGCCGGGCTGCCCGTCATCTGCACGCTTTCCTACGATCCGAACGGGCGCCTCATGACCGGCGCACCGCTGGAATCGGTCGTGGCCGGTCTGGAAGAGGCGGGCGTGGACGCCCTGGGCTGCAACTGCGGCGTCGGCCCGGAACAGCTCGTTACGCTGATGCCGCGTTTTACCGCCTGCGCGCATGTCCCGCTCGTCATGCAGCCAAACGCGGGCCTGCCGGAATACTGCGACGGAAAGACGGTCTATCTCGTCGGCGACGAAGCGTTCGCCGCACAGATGAAGCTGCTTGCGGACGGTGGGATCTGGGGCCTTGGCGGCTGCTGCGGAACGACGCCTGGGCATATTGCCGCGCTGATTCAGGCCGTTTCAAAAGCATAAAACCGCTTTGCCGTTCCTTGCAAAACGAATTTTGGAAAGTTGAGCCGATCGCCCGTGCGTGACTTGTTGGAGATTCTTAATACGATCCTTCCTCTGCTGATCTCGCTTGGGATCGGCTTTTTCGCCCGCAAAAAAAATATTCTTTCGCCGGAAGCAATCGAGGGCATGAAAACGTTCGCGCTGAAATTTGCGCTGCCCGCCATGCTGTTCGGCCTTTTTTTTACCGCGGAATATTCCATCAGCATACTGTTGTTTGCCGTTACGATGTTCGCCATGGGTTATCTGGGCCTCGGCCTTGGCTACGTTTTTTCCCGTCCCTTTGCCGCCCGCAGCCCCATGCTCCGGTTCATGACGGCGGGCTGGGAGGTCGGCCTGCTCGGTTACGGGCTCTATGGGCTACTTTTCGGCACGGAAAACCTGCGTTACATGGCGGTCATGGATTTCGGACAGGTGCTGTTCGTTTTCTCCGGCTTCATCACGGCGCTCAACGCCCGCAACGGGCAAAACCTGAAGGACTCGCTGAAGGGCCTGCTTTCAAATCCAATCCCGTGGGCTATGCTTGCAGGCGCCGCGCTCGCCATTGCGGGCGTGTCCAGGGCGCTGGAGCCGTCCGGCATAACCGCGCTTATTACGTCGGTGTGCGATTTTCTTTCCGCGCCGCTCTCCTGCCTGATTTTCGTGGTGGTCGGATACGGCATTGTCTTTACAAAGAAAAACCTCACGACGGCTGTCATATCCGCGGTGCTCCGCACGCTCGTTTGCGGAATCCTCTGCGTTCTGACGCTGTGGATCATCGGTTCGTTCGTAACGTTGTCCTTTCAGGCGCGCTGGGCGGTCATTCTGATCTTCCTGACGCCCGCACCGTTCATCCTTACGCTCTATGCCGCAAACGAGCAGGAGCGGGCGGATGTTTCCATGTCGCTTTCGGTGCAGACGATGGTAACGATCGTTGCGTTCATCATCATCGCCGTCGCGATACTCTGAGGGTTTGCATCAAAAACGGCGCCGCGGTCTTTTTCGACCGTGGCGCCGTTTTTTTTGAATTCCGAAACGATCTTGTGCGTTTCGCTTATCCGCCGAGCGCCTTTAACACAAACGCAACCCCGATGCCGAGATAATTGCCGACGGCATAGCCAAGGATGCCGCAGATCAGCCCGGGCAACACGACCTCGCGGTTCTTCAGCGCGTCCGCGGTCGGCGCGATAAACGCGGGGCCGTAAATGCCCGCCGTGGACGTAATCAAAGCGGTGTCCGCATCGATTCTGCAGACCTTCGCAAGAATCAGATGCAAAAGGATCGCCCCGAACTGTGCGAGGGCGAACATGCCCAGAAACATCATGGATTCCATACGGATCGCACCAAAATCGAACGACAGGCCGATCCCGAACGAAAACATGAGGATCAAATACTGCCCCGCCGAATACGAGCCGGGCGCGGTCCGTACTTTTTTGATAAACGAGAAGCCGATGCCGCAGCTTGTAACCACCAGCATGATGACGACGACGTTGAGTTCGCCCGTTATCAGCAGCGCAAGCCCGGCGGCGATTGCCAGCGAAAGCACGCCCAGCAGGACGATCGGAACGCGCCGCAGGATCGACCGGACAGAGAACGGCTCTTTTGCCGGGATGAAGTTTTCTTCCAGCCCCTGCATATAGGTTTCGCTGTCGCCGGACGTCACAATATCCCTTGCGTGCGCAAAGGGTTTTAGAAATTTTCTTGCGATTCCCGGCATGACGGAGATCAGCAGCAAAAAGTAGATCCCGCCGACCACAACGTCCGCGGCGTTCGCGAGCACGATGTGGGAATCGCTCACCGACAGCGCGGACCCGATCGCCATCAGATTCGGCGTCCCGCCCGTATACAGGCCGATGATCATGCCAGCGTACTTATACGCCTCCGGCAGCCGCGTCCGGAAAACCATATAAGCCGCGCCGGAAACGATCGTCACCGACACAATCACAAGAAGAAACGAATTCAGCATGGGTTTTGCGAGTCGCTTCACGCTGGACAGGTCCGCGGAAAACAGGATCAGGGGTATGGCGATCGGGATAAGAACCTCAGAAATATCCATTGCAAGCGACGTATCCGGTATTACAAGGCTTAAAAGGAACCCGCACGCATAGCAGAGAAACACGGGGCCCAGTATGCCCAGCAGACGGACTCTTTTAGAAAGCGCCACCATCAGGCGCGGGCCTGCCAGCATAATAACAACGATCAGGACGTTCCAGACGATTTGCATGATTCCCTCCCGACGATTCGGATTGTAACGTGCCGCAAGCAGGCGACGCACGCAACGCTTCGATTATAACATGGCGGCAAACCGGGGGCAAACGGACGAGCATAGTAAATCGTACCGTGCCCGTCAGCATAACAAATACGCCGGCGGGTTACCCCGCCGGCGTGCAAACGTCTGTTTTTGTCGTTCAGTTCATCTCAATGCTGATTCCGCCGCTGACGCTGTTGAACCGGTAGTCTCCGCTGCCGTCTCCGCTGACGATTTTTTTATCGCTCAGCGTTCCCGGGAATTCGCAATTCAGCGAACCGCTCACCGTATCGAGTTTTGCGGTGAATCCGGCTCCTTCGGGCAGTATGACGGTGATTTTTCCGCTGACGCTGTCTCCGCTGATCGCGTCCGGAGCGGTCCGGCTTTCGATCTTTGCGCTGCCGGATACGGTCTCTACCTGCACGTCCCGGAAATCCCCCTCCACGCGCATGCTGCCGCTGACATTGTTTAATTCAATCTGATCCGCCGTGCAATTTTCACAATCGATACTCCCGCTGGTCGAGGAGAGCTCCAGTTCGTCGCACGTTAAGTCCACGCAGCTGATCTGGCCGGAAACGGAGTCGATTCCCGTTTTGTCTCCGCATACGCCGTTTACTTCGATCCTCGCGGACACGTTGTCGATATCCAGTTTGTCAAGCTGCCCGACAAGCGACGCCGGAACTTCCACAACCAGCGCCTTTGAAGGCATATTGGAATCCACGCTGAACCAGTTGAAGATGTTGTCGACGTCCTCGCGGAACGAAATTTGCAAAACGCCGCTTGTCGAGAGCGAGTAACGCATTTTTTGCGCGTCGGTCAGCGTCCGGCTGGACGTTTCATAAAACGTGACGTCGTCTCCCGTGCCAACGCGGACGTCGATACTCCCGGAAACCCAGTCGATCTTGATTTCACGGACGTCCGCCGCGGGGACGGATGCCGTGTCCGTTACACTCGATTCGCCGCCGTCGGTATTCACGCCCGACGACGTGATGACCGGCGAATCGTTGAAAAACCAGCTTCGTATGCCCGCGCTGTTCCAGCCAAGCCGCTGGAACAGGCTCTGGCCGAACAGCCCCGCCAACAGAACCGCAGTCAGTATGACCGCGATCACGAGGCCGACCACAATGCGAATGATGCCTGCTGTACGCATATGTTATGTTCCCCCCTACTGTTTGAGCATAAAGATGCCCTTGATCATAGAACTGACGGCGGCGGTAATCAGAAAGATCAGCCAGGTAATGTGCCATGCGCCCGTCATGAAGCTCACTACGATATAAACACAGACCGCAATCAGCCATACGGAGCCGATAATGGCGTCCACCGCCTTGTTTTTCTGCCTGCTGTTCTGCTTCCACTCCTTGAACTCTTCGACCATGGTGTCGTCCGCTTTCACGTATTTTTCACGCGTTGCGCCGTTGTAGATCAAAAGCCCGGTAGCCATCGCCACGAACACGAACAGCAGCATTAAGCCCACCGTATTTTCCAGCAAAATCACCGGCACGGGACTGAGGATATAGAGCGCCACTGCAATCGAAATAAACAAAGCGTTGCGTTTCCTGCTGCTCTGGTTGAGTTCAACTCTGCCTTCGCTCAGCCCCGCGATCAGGCTGTCCACATCGCCAATGCTCGCCACGGCAATGTTATAGGCCGCTTCCTCGCTTTTTCCTTGGCTGATCAGGTCGTTATACTTATCCATAAGGTTCTGGAACATTTCCTCTTTGAGCTCGACCGCGCGCACCGTCTGGGGCGCGT
>CAYUUB010000026.1:0-13606 GCA_964447725.1 uncultured Oscillospiraceae bacterium | reverse complement strand
AGCCGGAAGAAAACCGTTACGGTTGATCGTCGGCCGCGGGTGACGGCGTCGTCTCGATAGACGGGGTCGGCGTCGCTTTGGTGCCGACGCGGATTTTCTGCGCGTTGCCCGTATAGGTATCTTCATGCAGGAAGTACGATTCCTGCAAAACGCCGTCCAGATAGCGGTCGACATAAACGTCCACGACATAACCCGTACGCGCGGGGGTGACGATTTCCTGCTCGCCAATGTAGAGAGAACTGCTTTCGACGATAATATCCTCGTCCGGCGGAATCTCTTCGATCAGCTCGGTGCGCGTTTTGTATTCGACGCCCTCGGGCAGTGCCTTGCCGTAAATCAATACGGTGATGTCGCGCTTGCGGCTGGTGTACTTGCTGTTTTTCGAGATATAGGCGAAGATGTACACATCGCAGCCCGAATTATTTGTAAACTTGAAGTCGATATGGTCCGTATCGACGGTTGCGTCAAGGCCCTTGTCGACATACGTCGAAGGGAACGAATGCTTCCGGCGTGAAAAATCAAAGTATGGGTATGCTTCCAGCAACGCGTTATACAGGGTTGTGCTGACCTGGCAAACGCCGCCGCCGTACTGCTCGTTCAGCGTGTCGCCTTCGAAAATGCCGTGGGCCAGCTTCCAGCCGTTTTCCTCGTTACGGTCGCCGACGGTGCTGTTAAAACTCCAGGTCTTGCCAGACTTCACAACCTGGCCGTTAATCAGCGCGGCGGCTTTTTCAACGTTAAAAGCGCGGTTGGGAATCAGCGTTGTACGCTCCTCCTCGGTGTTATCCGCCGTTCCTTTATAGGAGTATGTTGTCGTATAGCTGCCGATCAGCGACGTTTCCGCCTTTACGTCCTCAATCGTTTTGGATGGTTCAACCGTCGTCAGCGTGGGCTCGATGGTGGCCTGCAATTTGCCGGATTCAATCGCTTCGTTCACAAGCTCCGTCGTGGAAACCACGTCGATTCCATAGCCGGGCACGCCGTCGATATAGCGGAACGTCGGCTTGGTGCTGTCGGAGGTTTCGATTTCAAACGTCGCGTCCGTCGGCGACGTGGTCATGTTTTCGTTGATTTCTTCGATGCGGGAAGCAAGCGCCTCCTCGTCGATGGAGATCGTTGTGTAATATACCTGGTTCGATCCGCCCGCGAGCGCCTGGTCGATAATTTCGTTGAGGTTGGAGGACGCGTTCATGTCCGGACCGGTGACGGTCGCGGAGAAGTCGTCGCCCTTGAGCGTGATGGCAATGTTGTTGAGCGCATAGGACTCGTTGGAGTCGAGCTGGTCGATAACTTCGTCCCGCGTTTTCCCGGATACGTCGGTGCCGTTGATGTAAACCTCGTTGCGGAACCGGTCGCCCGAGGTCGTGGTGATATCCGTCGTGCTGCAACTGCGCACAAGCACGACGACGGCGGTGACGAGCAAAATGACGAACAAAACCGTCATCAGCATCAGGATCAGGCGGCGCTTGCGATATTTTGCCTGACGGCCGTTTTTGCGGTGCCCGCCCGACGAACCGCCTCCGCGGTCCGGGGTGTAGTAATATTCCATATCCTCGTTGTTTCCTTCGTAATGCGAATCATGCGCAGAACGGGGCTCCTGCCCGTTGTGCGCGCCTTGTGAAGCTGATTTTTTTGTATCGGGCAACCCCGAGTATTTTTCGTACATATTGATCCTTTGCGGGTAATAGTCGCAATCTCTTGCGTTTGCGCACAGAATGCACGCAAACCATATTATACAACGGCAGAGGCGTTCCCGCAACCTTTCACGGCGTGAATGAAACGTGAATTCTGCTGGAAACAACCCGATAAATTCAGGCGTTTCGCCGTAATTCTATGGAATCCTATCAAAATGCTATGATTTTGTCGCACGACCGCTTTGCAAACGACCGCCAAGGATTGACGAACGCTGGAAATCAGGATATCATTTTTTTGTACAGGTGCATTCAGGTTCCTCCGGCGGGCTGCCGACGGATGGAAGCTGCGATCCCGCCGGGACCGCGGGACGAATCTTATATTGAGGGGTAACAAAGATGCAGGCAATTATGGAGACGATTTTCGATATAGCGTATCTTGCAACGGTGCTGACGCTGGGGATACTGCTGATCGTCAAAAGCGAAAAAGGAGCGCTGACACAAAAGTTCGGCGTGATGGCGGTCGTACTCGGCGGAGGCGACGCGTTTCATCTTGTGCCGCGCATGATCGCGCTCTGGACGAGCGGGATGGAAGCGAACGCGGCCGCGCTCGGCGTCGGCAAGCTGGTCACGTCGATCACGATGACGGCGTTTTATGTGCTGCTGTACTATATATGGCGCGCGCGGTACGGCGTCGAGGACAGAAAGCGTCTTACGGTGACGATGTGGGTCCTGGCGGCGCTGCGCGTGATTTTATGCCTGCTGCCGCAGAACCGGTGGCTGAGCTATCACCAGCCGCTGCTGTTCGGTGTGCTGCGAAACATTCCGTTTGCCATCATGGGGATCATTATCATCATGATATTTGCCGCGGAAGCCGCGGAAACGAACGACCGTATCTTCCGGAACATGTGGCTGGCGGTGTCGCTTTCCTTTGCGTTCTACATTCCCGTCGTGCTGTTTGCCGCGTCGTTCCCGTGGGTCGGCGCGCTGATGATCCCGAAGACGCTTGCGTACGTCTGGATCGTCCTGATGGGCTGGAACCTGTTTCGCAAGGAAAGGAAGCCGGCGAAAGCCTAAACAGGCTCCGCCGCGCGCTTGTGCAGCAGGGCCAAAACCAGCGCCAGCAGCGCGCAGGGGACCCAGACCGCGGGTTCGCCGACGGAGCGTGTGACGAACATGCCGACGACCGCGCCGCAGATGAAGAACAGGATGATGCTGTAGTATTTCAGGGCCGCGGTCAGCAAAGCGCGATTTTTATCTCTCAGAAAATGAAACAGCAACTCGGTGCCGCTGCGAAGGTTGCCGGTGCACATCGTCGTCGCGTAGGAAAGGCCGTGCATGGTGCGAAAGCTCTCGACCTGGAGCGCGCAGACGAACGAAACCGTAATGTTGACGTAGGGGCTGAACGGCCCGTCCGGAACGAAGCCGATGCCGAAGAGCAGCGTCAGCTCCAATATGACGACGATCTGCCGCCAGTGCACGATCCGGCTGGATTTCATGGCCGACTGGATCAGCTCGGCCAGCAGGACGCCCGCGGCGAACGCAATGATCGGCAAAAGAAAATACATGGCGTCGTGCCAGCGCCCTTCGGACAGGCGGAGGCCGAGCAGGACCATGTTGCCGGTCTGTGCGTTGGCAAATACGCCGCCGCGCGAAAAATAGGTGTACGCGTCCAGAAAGCCGCCGACGAGCGCGAGCAGCGCGCCGACGGAGAGCGACTCCGAGCGCTGGGTTCCGGTTGTCGCTTCGTGCGTTTTCATAGGCGGGAGCTCCTTGCTTTACGTATCTTTGCGCACAATCTTACCATAAAGCGCAAAAAAAGCAAACGCGTCAAAAAAACGCGGTCTGCGGACAAAATCTGCACGGTCGCCGTTTGTTTTGCGCGCGAACGGGCGTATAATTAAATTTAAGTCATATTTTCGTTGAGAAGCCTCGCCGCAGCACCGCTGCGCCTGCTTTTTTCGCTTCAATCTGCAAGCCGATTCGGCAAAACTGCATCATTTAGACTTTGGAAACACTCCCTAGCGGTTGTCGGGCACGTTCAGGACCCAGCCGACCATGATCTTGCTTGGATTTTCGATGATGCGGTTCATATTGAAGATTTCATCGACCGTCGTATTGAACTTGCGCGCAATTTTCGTCAGATTATCGCCTTTTTCAACCGTGTATTTCACGTAATAATACATACGTTCGCCCATAAAAAACGTCCTCCTTTCGTAAGGCCTTTGCGAAAACGGTGCTCGCTGGAACAACCGTTGCACACCATCGTCAAACGTATCGTATCACGCGCTCGCCGCGTCGGCAAGACTGCGGTAAAAATAACCTCCGCCGGCTCTCCGGCGGCGAAAATGCCCGATCTTTCACGCGTCCTGCGGCAAGCGGCGGCGCTCGCGCCGCGGGGTCCGCTTCCCTAAGAATGCAGATGGTATACCTTCTGACAGATTACGCGTGATACTATAATCCGAAAAGAAACCGCATTTCTTTATACCGTCTTCAGACAGCCCCCGCCATGCAGAATACGGACGCCGCTTTCGCGTGCGTCGGTCGCAAGGGAAACCGCATTAAGAATCAAGGAGGAAGCATCATAAAGAGAGCCCTGTGTTTAACGATGGCGGCGATTTTTGCCGTCGCGTTGTTCGCATGTGGAACGCCCGCGGCGACGTCGGCAGATGCCGCGGCGGGAACTTCCCGAGGCCACACAAGCGCCCGGTGTCGTCGCTTTCGCCGACCCCGCGCTGGAGGCGCGGAAGCGGTGACGGAGCTGGACATAAGCTCGGGTTCGCCGCGGACGAGGCCAACGCGGCGTGCGTCTGCGAAGATCACGGTGAAACGTATACGAGCATTGAAGTCAACCGTCCGGGTTGGGGAGACCGGGACTTTGACGTGCGGTTCTATACGGAGGTCGGCGAATACGGCATGAAAATCAGCTATGACGTAAGCGATCAATGCTATAACGTCAGCGCGGTGGACGAGCGCGACGACGGCAGCAGCTATGCGGCGTTCGAATTTTACGCGCGCGACGATTCGTCGGTCGACCTTGAATTCGGCGGGGCGGACTCCGTGGAAGCGTTTTTCAAAACCATGTATAACGACCCGGAAATCGAGGACGTCTACCTGTATTCCGTGCTGCTCATGCAGCAATTTATCAACGATACGTTCGATATGAGCGTCGACGAGCTTTACAGCCTGCCGGTCGTCGGTTAAATTGCGCGATTTGTCCGTCCGGCGGCTGGAATCACCTTGTCTCTTTTGAAAAAGGAACGTATAATGGTGATAACATTTCCAGTCAAAGGAGACCCGGAAGAGTGGCACAAATAAAAATGGAACGCGTTACCGCGACTCTTCGCCGGCGGTTGTTCAAGGCTTCCAACGTTGAAACGTTTGTGAAGGAGAACTCCGACCTGTTTGTTTCCGTGCAGCTCCACGATTATCTGACCGGATTGCGCCGCGCAACCGGACTGTCTCCGGCGGATATCGTGACGCGCTGCAATATCGACCGCAGTTACCTGCACCAGATATTCAACGGCACGCGCAAACCCTCGCGCGACAAGCTCCTGCAGCTCGCGTTCGGCTTCGGGCTGGACGACGAAGAAACACAGGATCTGCTTAAGGTCGCGAGGATGAGTCCGCTCTACCCGCGCATCGTGCGCGACGCGGCGATCCTGCGATGTCTGCACGACCGGAAGCGTTTCGACGAAACGGAGGAACTTCTGCACCGCATGGGTTTATCGCCGCTTGACGGGGAGGACAAATGATGCGCGACGATTATATAGAAAGCATTTTGTCCGAAAGCGACAACGCACGATATCCCGACGATTTTTTAAGCGAGTATGAAGCGCTCGAATGCCTGACGCCGGAGCGGACGGACATAACGCTGCTTGTAAAAAATAAGGCAACGGACGAACGGTTCATCGCAAAATGCTATACCGACAAAAAATTCCTGTCGCACGTCACCGAGGCGGATATCCTTAAAAAGCTGGATCATCCGGGTTTGCCGCGGTTTTCGGGTCAGTTTGAAAACGAACGCATGCTGTGCGTCGTGCGCGAGTATGTGCAGGGGACGCCGCTCGACCGGTACGCCGCGCAGAACGCGCTGAGCGAGCGGCAGGCCGTTGCGTTTGCCGCCGAGCTCTGCGATATCCTTTCGTATCTGCACGGGCAGACGCCGCCGGTGATCCACCGCGACATCAAGCCGCAGAATCTTATTGTGGACGAAAAGGGCGGCCTGCATCTGATCGATTTCGGCATTTCCCGCACGTATAACAAGGACGCAAGGGGAGACACCGTCTGCTTTGGCACAAAGGATTTTGCCCCGCCCGAGCAGTACGGCTTTGCGCAGACGGATACGCGGACCGACATCTTTTCGCTGGGCGTTCTGCTCGGCTGGATGCTGACGCAAAATTCCGAACGCAGGGACATCTGCCGGAATATTCCGAACCGCCGATTGAGGCGCGTCGTCAAAAAATGCACGGCCTTCGCGCCGGACAAGCGCTATCGGTCGGCCGCGCAGGTCAAAAAGGCGCTCCGCAATGCGGACGGGCACCGGCAGAAACGCGCCGTCCGCTGGGGCTGCGCAGTTTTAGCGTGCGCCGCCTGCCTGTGCGCCGGTTTCGCGATCGGGCGGTATACGGACACGGCGCTGCCGTTTTCCAAGGGGGGCGTGCGCTTTCAGGAGCCGCTGATCGAGCAGGCGGTCCGGGCCGTTCTGGGCAAGGCTGAAGACGAACCGATCACGGAAACGGATTTGCTGAACGTAAGCGAGCTTTATATCTACGGCGACCAGGCGGTCGCGGACTCCCCTTCATTCGACGAACTGGGAACGCACATGGCGCTGAACGACGGCGTTCTGAAAAACGGCGGCCTGACGTCGCTGGACGACCTTTCCCAATGCAAAAACCTCAGGACCGTGCGCATCGTGCTGGAGGACCTGACGGACATTTCGCCGCTCGCCGGCCTCGAATCGCTGGAAACGGTCGACCTGCGGCATAATCCGCTGGCGGACGTTTCGCCGCTGGGTTCGCTTCCGGCGCTGAAACTCCTCAGCCTGTACGAGACGCATGTTTCCGACCTGTCCTCGCTTTCCGGCTGCAAAATGCTGGAGAACGTCGACATCGGCAAAACATGGATCACGTCGTTCGAAACGCTGGAGGGGCTGACGAGCATCCGGGAGCTCTATATGCGCGAAACGCCGCTGCAAACGCTGTCCGGGATCGAATCGCTGACATATCTGGAAGTCGTCGAGCTTTCGACCGTTGCGGACGGCGACCTCAGCCCGCTTCTGGCTTTGCCGCAACTAAAAGAAGCGATTCTTTACGATTCGCTCTGGGACGTGGGAAAGGCCACGCTGAATGACGTTTCGTTTACCGTTAACTATGCCTCATAATGCGAGGCGTTCTTTCGCGCAAAAAGGCGGCCGTTTCGAAGAGGCCGCCTTTTGCATGCTATATGCCGTCGCCTTCCTCCGTTGTTTTCAGCATCCGGTTCCGGCGATCGACCAGCCGGACATCCGGCGCGAGGGGGACGCTGCCGAGGTTTCGCCAGACAACGCATACCTCGCCCGGCGAGCAGCGTACGTTCAGGCGGACCCGGGTGCAGTCGTTTTTGCGGTAGGCGTTCGTCTCGCCGTCGTCGGAGAAAAATTCGCGCGAAAAATCCCCGCTTTCTGCGGCATAAACCGTAAAGAGCAGGCGATCAGCGCCTGCCGAAGGATACGCGGAAGCGTCTTCGACAAAGACGCTTCCTGCCCGGTGGAGCGTACGCGGCGCGCCGCAGGCCGGGCAGCCGAGCGCGGCGTCCGTCCTTTCGGCATACCAGCGTCCGTCGTCCGCGTACCAGCCGTCCGGGTTTGAAGGAAGCGAAACGTTCAGCTTTGTTACGCCTTTGTCGAACACGCAGGCGGCGAGCAGACCGTCGCCGACCATGAACAGGTCGCTCTCCGGGTCGGCCTCCGGGTCGTCGTAGACCAGCGGCCGCAGGACCGGCTCAAAGTACGTATGCGCGCGGTAGATCGCGTCGTACAGGTACGGCAGGATGCGCTGCCGAAACGCAAAGATGCGCCTGACCGCGTCCTCCGCGTCCGGATAGAACCAGGGCGTGGTCGCGCGGCCGTCGTCGTTCCAGGAGTGGACGACGAAGCGCGGCGTCAGCACGCCGTGCTGCAGCCAGCGCAAAAGCAGTTCCTTTTCCGGCGCGGGCCCGCTGAAGCCGCCGATATCGTGGCCGAAGAGGTACAGGGCGGAGAGCGACATCGTCAGCCCCATTTTGTGATTATAGCGCAGGGTTTTCCACTCGGTTCGATTGTCGCCGGACCAGGTGACCGCCATGCGGCAAAGCCCCGCCGCGCCGGAACGCGAAGAGACCAGCTGCCGCTTTTCCGGGCCGGCGTATTCGGCCTGCGCTTCCAGCGAAGCCCGGGTCATCAGCATGGCGAAAACCGGCTTGATCCGGCATGCCGGCAAGGCCGAGCCAAAGCCGTGCGCCAGAACGCGCTCGTCGAGGATCTCGTATTCGTTGTTGTCGTTCCAGGTATAGGGGATTCCTTTTTCGAGCAACTGCGTTTTGACCTGCGCCTTCCAGAAATCGTATGCGCCGGGATTCGTAAAGTCGAGAAAGCTGCCGATCCCGTCCCAAAACGGCGTGAGCGCGGGCGTCTCGTCCGGGTTCTGCAAAAACCATCCGTTTTCCGCAATGTGCGCGTACAGCGGATGGTCGGTCAGGAACACGGGCTTGATGTTGGCGATAAAATCCATGCCGCGCGCTGCAAAGAATTCCGACAGGGCGTTCGGATCGGGGATTTTTCGATTGTTCCAGTGGAACACGCAGCGTTTTTGTCCGATCGACGTGTAGCCGGAGGAGAGGTAGAACCCACCGCAGGCGAACGACTTCGCCCCGCACGTTTCGGCAAAGGCGCGCAGCTGTGCGTCCGCGTCGGGCGCGTCGGTATAGGCCATTGTGCTGCCCCAGTAGAGCAGCGCGCGCTTCGGCGGAAACGCCGACCCGCCGGTGAGCGCGGAAAACCCCGTTACGATCTGCGCAAGCGAACCCAGCAGGATATAATAGACCAGCGCATCTTCTGCGACGGACGCATAACGATATGCGCCGGTATAGTTGCTGATCTCCGCGCCGAAGTCGAACGCGCAGCTTGCGTGGGTGTCGTAAAACAGGCCGACGGCCCCCGCGGAATTTTTGCAGATATAAAACGGCACGTGGTGGTACAGCGGGTCGCTGGACTCCGCGTCGTAGCCCATTGCGTCGCAGCTGTCCAACCGGAAGCGGCGGCCGCTTTTATCGAGATTGCCGCTCTTGTCGCCCAGCCCGAAGATCTGCTCGCCGCTTTCGCGCGCGAGGTAGTGCCGCTGCCCGCGCCCGAACTCGCCGCCGAGGTTGACGGCAAGCGGCGCGCGCTCGCGCAGAAGCGCGCCGCCGCCCTTCGAAAGCGACAGCAGAAAATTGACCGGATCGACGCGCAGCCGGTAACCGTCCCAGACAAACGTGAAGTCCCCGTCGCATTCCGGAGAAAACAGCGGGAATCCTTCCAGACTGAGTCGGTCCCGTCCCGGCGGAGCGGCGGAAGCGCCCGGCTGGACGGAATACGTCGGCGGCAGGCGAACGCCGTCCGGCAATATTGCCACGCGCAGGAGCCGTTCGTTCAGAAAATCGATTCTCGCGGTAACGTCGCCGGACCGGAATGCCGCGCATGCCGGGTTTTGCTCGGCGGGAACGAAAACATGATGGTAATTCGACATGATGCATCCTTTCAGACAGGTATCAGTATAGAACGGCCGAACGCGTGGCGCAATGGCAAAACGAACCGCTGATATTGAAAAACGTGCGCATATGAAGGCCGGAATTTACCATGATTATACGGATTTATCAACGGACGATTGAAAAAATCGCAAGAACCTGATACGATTGCCCCATGAGAAATTATGATACCTACCCGATTGACGCGGCCTGCCTGACGAACGGTTTTGAACTGAACTCGTTCGGGGAGCACAACGTTCGGCGCATATACCGCCATTATCATGCGTTCTACGAGCTGTATCTGTTCATCGGCGGAGACGCGGAGTTTATGATCGAGGGGCGCACCGTCGCTTTGAAGCCGCATACGCTGTTGCTGCTGCCGCCGAACACCGTACATTCGCTGCGGTTTCTCAACGGGGAAAGCGCGTATCGGCGGACGGTTCTCTGGATATCGCCGGAGCTGTTCGAGCGGATTTCGCCGGAAGGATGGGACGCGCCGCAGGAGTTCCTGCCGGCGGGTGCGGACGCTGCGGCCCTGGAAGGCCTGCTGGCGCTGCTGGACGGGGAACAGGCAAGGCTGGAGCGCGATTTTTCCGGCTTTGAAGGGCGCGAAACGGTTTACGCCGATTACATCCGCCTGATCCTGATCCATCTCTGCCGGTTGAAAGACCGCGCGGTTCCGCCGTCCCCGTTTTTGCGCGGGACGCAGGCGTATATCGAAACGCACCTGGCGGGCGACCTGTCGGCCGATGCGATCGCCCGCGCGCTGCACATGGGAAAATCGCACCTGATGCGGCGGTTTCGCGCCGAGGCGGACGTTACTTTGCACCAGTATGTCCTGAAACTGCGCTTACAGAAGGCGAAAAGGCTGCTTTCGCGCGGGGACACGGCGGCGGAGGCGGCCGATGCGGCGGGTTTTTCCGATTACACGACGTTTTACAAGGCGTTTGTCCGCGAGTTCGCCATGTCCCCGTCCCAATATCGCGACGGGTTTCATATCGCCCCCGGCGCGCAGGCGAAAACAGGCGGGGAGAGACGGTAAATTCGGGCGCGTGGGCGTATTTATAAAATCGAAGCAAAAAGAAAAAGGGATCGTTTCAGTACGGAGCATACCGAACGATCCTTTTTCCTGTCATGTTGCGGAGAAGCAACATCTGCGCAGACGCGTGTTCTGCTCGGAAGCACGGCTGCGAAAGGTACATCCGCAGTCGCGAATCAGTAACTGAGGCTGACCACATTTACGACGCCGTCGGTAAAGTTAAACGTCAGAGCGACGTCCTCCGTGCCGACGACGATGGTTTCGTCGTCCGAAAGCTCCGGGTTGATACACCCGGCGTATGCGGACTGAACTTCTTCATACGTGCTGCCCACGCCGACTCCCAGCGCCGTCATGCCCGCGGCGGGCGAAAACGCGCTGACGCAGGTGACGGTTTTCGTGGAATTGCTGTAATTGAAGATGTAGCCCTGACTGATGTAATACATCTGCATGTCTTCCATTTCGATCGCGGGCACGTCGTCCTCGCCGCCGAGGATGCTGCGGATGCTTGACGTTGTAACGCCCGGCTTCATCCCGTCGATCGACTCGCCGTAACGAATGGATTCGGCCATGCCTTCGTTGTCGACCTCGTTTTCGGCGGATTCGGCCGAAGCGGCGTCCGCTTCGAACCCGGTCCAGTTTTTGATCGGCAATCGGACGCTCTCGTCGCTGATGACCTCAAGCTGCAGGTCCGTGAGCGCGAGTTCCGACGGGATATCGAAGATGATACGGAAGCCGGTTTGCTCTTCCTCCCAGTAAAATTCGATCGTCTCGGCGTTAAAGCCGATATTGTAGACGTTATACCCCAGCGATGTGAACCCATCGCCGCCTCCGGTCAGCGCGATGAAGCTGGAATAATTTTCAATGTCGTCGAGCGGTATCGTTCCGTCGACCACGCTGAACGCCATCACCACGAACCTTCCGGACGCAGTATTCTCTTCGGCGTAGCTCTCGAGCACCTCCGCGCCCTCCTCGGTCGGATCGTCGGAAATGATATCGAGATGCAGGGTCACGCCCATAAACGGAAAGCTGTTGAGGTTGATGGACGGCGTGGGCTCCGGGGTCGGGGTCGGCGTGGCCGTCGGTTCCGGGGTTGGCGTGACGACGGCTTCAGCCGTCGGTTCCGGGGTTTCCGCGTCCGCCGTGGCAATCTCTTTTTTTGCAACGCAGCCGCTTATCATAAGGCATGCGAGCAGAATGGCAAGAATCTGCGGAATCGTTCGTTTCATCGGTTGGCTCCTTTCGAATTTCATAATATACTTTGGTCCTATGTTCCGGCTGCGGTTGTGCTTTTATGCGAAAGGCGATTGCCTTTAAAAATCCTCCCGCGCTTCCGTCTCCATGTCGATGTTGCCGTCGCTCGTCGTTACGGAGCGCAGCGTGAGCGTGTAGGCATAGTTCGATTTCAGCGTGAAACTATCGCTGTCGTCGGCGCTGTTGAGCAGGATGTAATAGTATCCGTCGTCGCCGAAAAGATCCGTTTCGCCAAACCAGTCCCCGTATCCGTAGGCGGCTTTGATCTGGTAGCTACCCTTCGGCAGCCAGATTTTTGACGTATCGCCTTTGGCGATCGCGACGCAGCTGACCAAATCGCCGTTTTCTGCGTAAAGTTTAAGGTAATTCCAACTGCCGTCCGAGTCCGGCGGCTTAATCGTCAGGGAACAGCCTCGCGCAGAGTAGTCCTCGTTATGGTAGGTTTCGCCGGTCTCCGGGAACGTCTGAATGCAGTCGTCCATGCGGTCCCATGCGTCCTCAAACCCGCCGAGCGCGTCGAAAGCGAGGTATGCGTCGTAGTAGGCCCCTTGGCTTAAAAGCGCCTCTGCGTCAAAGTAGGCGAGTTTATCGACGCAATACTGGTAACGGTCCGCCGCGTCGGAAAATCCGGCGTCGGCAAGCTCCGAAAACATCGCTTTTGCGGATGTGTAATCGCCCTGCCCGACGAGCGCTTCGGCTTCGCCGTACGCGATCGTGTTGGTGCAGAATTCGGCCTGATCCGCCGCGTCGGAAAAATCGCCCAGCGCGGCGAAGGCGTCCGCGGCCGCCTGCATATCGCCCGCTTCCTCAAGCGCCATCGCGTCGGCGTACGCCAGCGTGTTTTCGCAGAATTTAGCCTGGACAGCCGCATCCTCGAAGCTGCCGAGCGCGATAAAGGCAGCCTGCGCGCCGCTGTAATCGCCCTGGTCGAGCAGCGCTGCGGCGCTCTGGTAGGCGAGCTTGTTTTCGCAGTAGCGTGCCATTTCTTCCGAATCGTCGAACGAACGAAGGCTTTCAAACATGGCCTGGGCCGCCGCATAATCGCCCTGTTCGAAGAGCGTTACGCCTTCGTTATAGTGCGTCTGCCTTACGTTGTGGATCAGCAGCGGAACCAAAACCGCGCAGATCGCGGCAAGCAGGATCGCGCCGCCGATGAAAGCGAATTTCTTTTTTTTGCCCGCGTTATGTTTTGGCTGCTCGGACTCGGACTGGCCGTCCTGCGGAATGAGTGCCTGCGGTGTCTCTACGGAAACGGGGGACTGCGCATCGTCGGCCGGCGTCTCCACCGGTTCCGCGGCGCTGTCGTCCGGCCCGCCCGCGCCGGAGGCTTCCCCGGACGTTTCCGCCGCTTCTGCGGGCGAAACAGAGGCGGCCTGTTCTTCTGCTTCGCGCGCCGCCTTTTCTTCGGCTTCGCGGGCGGCTTTTGCCTGTTCTTCGGCAACGTCCCTGCCGCAGACCGGGCAGAAACGCATCGTATCGGGAACGACGACGTGACAGTGTTCGCAGATCATGTGATGAATCCTCCTTTATTTATTCGCAACGCTTAGTAGTCCGACAGGAAACCGCCCTGCTCAATACTGTAGACGGCCCACTGGGTGGGGTCGTCGTCCGCACCGTCCGGGTACAGGATGAGCATCTCCGGCTCAATATCCGCATTGAAGGCAAAGACAAGTGCGTTTCGCGAAATCGTAATGCCTTTGCTGTAGATATACGAATCGCCGCAGAGGCACTTCATATGCACGGGAATCACGAGCGAGCCGTCGCGGAAGGACAGCACCGCGCCGATTCCGGTCGAGTTGACCGTGATGGTTTGATTGCCGTCCTCGTCGGTGCCGAATTCGCCGATGCTGAGGACATATTCGGTGTCCTCGAACTGCACGGTCGCCGTTTCGCTCGGGCCGCTGCTTGCAGGCTCCGTCGCGTCCGGCTCCGTTGCGTCAGA
>CAYUUB010000025.1:0-13687 GCA_964447725.1 uncultured Oscillospiraceae bacterium | reverse complement strand
TGCGGCTAGAATAAGAAAGCACGCTAAAAGTGCATGCGCTTGTAGCTCAGTGGATAGAGTGCCCGGCTACGAACCGGTAGGTCGCAGGTTCGAATCCTGCCAGGCGCGCCAGAAAGAGATAACTTCCGTTAAACGAAGGTTGTCTCTTTTTTTATGCGCGTGCAGTCTGATATAATTCTACCGATAGGTGTACCGATCGACGGATATCGGATGAGCATTACTTGTATTTAACTTAACGGGGGGAAGTCTTAATGGAGAAAACATTTTCAGAAATCAAACGCTTTCAGGTGAAACCGGAGAAGCAGGAGCAGTTTGAGGCCGCTGCGGACATGATAGCAAACGAGCAAATGAAGCGGCAGGGATGTGTGACGATCAAGTACATGAAACGCTTTTATACGATCGACGGCGTCGAACTTGGCGAGGCGCCGAGGGAACTGACTAAAATTGTGAAGTGCGTCCGTTATTATTCATTTTGGGAGTTCGATAACAAAGAAAATTACGGCAAAGCTACAAAATGGTTTTTTGAAACATATTTGAAGGATCTTCAAAAAATGCTGATCGCCCCATTTGACATTTATTGCGGGAATTCGCTATAAAAACGGTAAAATGACGCCAGGGACTCAAATTACGGAAAAAAGGTTCAAATGAAGGACAAAACAAAACTGTTTTTCGGGAAAAATCCATATTCAGCCAAAGACGACGGCGCTTTTTTGCGCGCCGTACGGGAAAACGTGCGCTTCCACGCGGAGCACAACCCGAAATATGCGCAGATACTGGAACATTGCGAATTCAGTTTGGACGAACTGACGGATGAGGCGGACCTGTATAAAATACCCGTCCTGCCGACGCTGTATTTTAAACGCAACGAACTGTTTACCGTTCCGAAGGAAAAGCTCGTGCTGGAGGCGACGTCCTCCGGCACAAAAGGGCAAAAGAGCGTCGTCGGATTCGACCGGCAAAGCATGCTGTATGGCGTCGGCGCGGCCGCGCGCCTTTTTGCGTATCACGGGATGATCTCCGCGCTTGCGACGAACTATATCGTCCTGGGTTTCGAGCCGGACGGGCGGCTGGGCCTCGGCGCGGCAAAAACGGCGTACGGCGTGACGAAATTTGCCCCCGCGCTTCATCGTGTATACGCGCTGAAGAAAACGGAGCACGGGCATGCTGAGAACAGGGAAGGCGTGCTAGACGCGCTGCTTCGCTACGAAAAGCAGGGGCTGCCCGTCCGCCTGGTCGGGTTTCCGGCATACCTGCATATCCTCATGAGCGAACTCAGGCGAAGGGATATTTCTCTGCGGCTGCACGGACGATCCATGGTGATCCTTGGCGGCGGCTGGAAGCAGTTTAGCGGGGAGGCGATCGACAACGATTCGCTCTTCGCGCTCGTCCGGGAAACGCTCGGCATTGCGCGGGAAAACTGTTTGGAGTTTTTCAGCGCTGCGGAACATCCGCTGCCGTACTGCAAATGCAAAAACGGTTGTTTCCACGCGCCGGTCTACAGCCGCGTGATCGTTCGGGACGCAGAAACGCTGCTGCCCGTGCCGAACGGAACGCCGGGGATACTCAGCTTTGTTTCCCCGCTCGTGACCAGCATGCCGCTCGTCAGCGTGATGACGGACGACATTGCCGTTTTGCACGGCGGCGGAGGCTGCGGCTGCGGGATTCAAACGCCGTGCTTCGAATTGCTCGGCCGCGCAAACGCGCGCGGCGTCCATACCTGCGCCGCGACCGCCGCGGAACTGACGGGAGGGAAAAGAACGTGAATCTGATCCACGGAAAACGGATGGACGCCGAAGAGTCGAAGCGGGAGCTTGCGCGCATTGACGAAAGCGTCCTGCAATCCCTCGCGTCGGGACGGCTTGCGCGCGAAAGCGTGATCGCCGCATGCGACGCGCTTTCGAAAAAGCTGAACGGGCGGGAATCTCTTCCGGCGCTCGTTTCGCTCGGCATGAAGCCGGAGAAAGCGGAAACCGAACTGGCGGAATACAGGCGAATGCTTTCGCGCGAATATCTGGAAAGCTGGGTCGGGCGCGAATTTGGGGAGCGGGCGGACCGATCGTTCCAGCCGATGGACTTCGGCCGTCCCGTCCGGCAGACGTGGGCGCCGCTCGGCGTTCTGCTGCATATTGCCGCGGGCAACGCGGACGCGCTGCCGGCATTCAGCGTGATCGAAGGGTTGCTGACGGAGAACGTCAACATCGTGAAGCTTCCCGGCGGCGGGGACGAACTGTCTTTGCGAATCCTGGAAGAGCTGATCGAAGCGGAACCGCGAATCGCCGGGAAAGTCTTTGTGTTCGACGTGCCGTCGAGCGACCTTGCGGCGATGGAGCGGCTCGCCGGCGTTGCGGACGCGATCGTAGTATGGGGCGGGGACGCGGCGGTGCGCGCCGTCCGTTCGATGGCGAAGCCGGACACGCGCATCGTCGAATGGGGACACAAGATAAGTTTTGCGTACGTATCCGGCGGTGCGGCTGCGGAAAGCGACCTGCGGGAACTGGCAAAGCACGTCTGCGAAACGAACCAGTTGTTATGCAGTTCGTGCCAGGGCATCTATGTCGATACGGACTCGTTTGGGCAAGTCGTCGCGTTTGCCGAACGGTTTTATCCGATTCTTGAACGGGCGGCGGAACGCGACCCGCTGCCGGACGACCCGTTTCGCGCAGCGCAGGCGACGCTTTCGCTATATACGGAGGAGCTGGAAGCGGCGAATACGAACAAGCGGGTTTTTCGCGGGAAGTCTTGCGGCGTCGTCGCATATGACGACAGCGAGCTGACGCCGTCGCACACGTTTCGAAGCGTCTGGGTCAGGCCGCTCCCCGGAGAACGTATTTTACGGACGCTGAAGCCATACAAAAGCCGCCTGCAGACCGCGGCGCTCGTTTGCGGGGCAGGGGAAACACGCGAGCTGGAAGAAGCGCTCGTTACTGCGGGCGTCGTCCGGATCACGACAGGCGGCGGCATGTCGGCGCATTACTGCGGCATGCCGCACGACGGCGAATTCGCGCTCCGGCGCTATATGAAAATTGTCTCCTATGAAAACCGACCGGTGATTCCGCGCACGAAGGAAGAGTAACAGGAGGGGCGATTCCATGGGATACGGACCGGATTTATCGAAAATAACGCTGCCGGAATACAGGGAACTGCTGAAACGGCAGACGCTCCTGCCGGGACGCAGGATTTTGCATGACGCCGTCGATTATAAACTTTGAGCGCATGGCAAAGCGGGGCGTGCGGACGATTTTTTGCCTATCGGTCCGACAGGACGTCTTCGATCCGCGTGACGGTGGAAGCGCCGGACGCGCTTTGGTAGATATACACGGTTTTGTAGTCCTGCCGCTGGGGATCGGCCGTCTCGGTGGTTTTGCAGATCAGGCAGTAATACATTCCGTTCTGGGCTTTTGAGCCGACGTACAGGACCGGCTCGAACTGCATGCTGACAAAGCCGTCGACGGCGCTATGAAACGCGTCCGCGACATCCGCGGGAAGTTCGCAGCGCGTCGCTTGCTTGGTTTGCATGGTCCAATTGTTCAGTAAGTTTTTTCGCATGATAAATTGTTACCTGCCTTCCATTTATGATTATATATACCATACAAATTTTATATCGTGCACGATAGCGGCGATGCCGGCGGCCGCTGAACCCGGCGCATATTCGACCGATTATCGCCAAAATACGACCGTATGCTGAAAATCGGTGGCGCGGGGCGGACGTTTTTTGTATACTGCATCCGTAACCGGGAGGTGGAAAATTGAAGGTTGAAGTAAAAGTGGACGCTTCCTGCGAGGAGCCGAAGGTCATCGTTGTAGCGAACCGCATGACCGATGAGATTCATGATTTGGTTCAAAAGCTCTCCGTAAGCGTACCGCAAATGATTGTTGGATTTCAAGAGGGACAGGCAAAAATTTTGGAACACGGCGATATCGTCCGGGTGTTTTCCGCCGGCGGGAAAGTCTATGCCGAAACGACCGACGGCGAATACGTTCTGAAATTAAGGCTGTACGAACTGGACGAACGGCTGGACAAGGGGCGCTTTGCGCGGATTTCCAATTCGGAGATCATCAACCTCCGAAAGGTGGAGAAGTTTGATTTGAGCTTCGCCGGGACGATCTGCGTCAGACTTGCAAACGGTGCGACGACCTATGTTTCGCGCCGGTATGTTTCAAAAATCAAACAGGTTCTGGGAATTTGAGGTGAAATCAATGCGTATGAAAAACGAGCTTTTAAGGCGGTGCCTGATCGGCGCGCCGATCGGGCTGGCGATCAGCACTGTGATCACGATCGTCATTTCGCTTGCCGTCGGCGACGGCGCTTACTACGCCGTCGTGCCGGAGCTGATCGCCGACTGCGGGAGCGAAATCAACGCCGTCGTGCTGCAGGCCGTGCTGTCGCTTTTGTACGGCGCGGCGTGGGCGGGCGCTTCCGTCATCTGGGAAAAAGAGCGCTGGAGCATTCTAAAACAGACGGTCGTGCACCTGATCGTGTGTTCCGCCGCGACGTTCCCGGTTGCGTATTTTGCAAGATGGATGCCACACAACGGCGGCGGAATCCTGCTGTATTTCGGGATGTTTTTCCTGATCTACCTGATCGTCTGGCTTTCGCAGTATTCGGCAATGAAAAAGCGTGTAAAAGAAATCAACGAACGGCTGCAAAACAGCGACGGATGAAGGGAAAAAAGAAAACAAAGCGCGACGCTCCCGCCGGAAGATCGTTCCGGCGGGAGGCTTTTATATGGTTGAAAACACGTATTTGATCCACTGTCGATTCCCCTCCTTGCAATCCGCACGAAACGTGATACACTGAACGAAACAGACAATTAACATACAAATCTGAACGAACTGTCTTTTGGGGAAAGGAATATCAAGCCTATGAAACCCGTACGGATGATTTGCCTCGGCGCAGGCGCGCGCGGCATGGACGCATATGCTCCGTATGCGCTGGCGGCGCCCGACAAACTGCAATTCGTCGCTGTCGCGGACCCGATCGAGCGGCGCAGGGACGCGTTTGCCGCGCGTTACGGCGTGCCCGAAGACGCGGTTTTTTCCGACTGGCGGGACGCGCTGAACGCGGGCGTCGAGGCGGACGCGGTGCTCGTCGCCACGCAGGACAATCACCATGTCGAGCCGGCGTGCGCCGCAATGGAAAAGGGCTACGACGTGCTGCTGGAAAAGCCGATTGCAAAGACGGAGGAAGAGTGCCTGCGCCTTTACGAAACGTCCAAACGCACGAAACGGCGCGCGGTCGTCTGCCATGTGCTCCGGTACACGCGCTTTTTCAACACGCTCAAGTCCATTATCGACAGCGGAGAGATCGGCGACGTGGTCAACATTTCGCACAGCGAGAACATCGGCTACTGGCACATGGCGCATAGCTTCGTGCGCGGAAACTGGCGGCGCGAAGACGAAACAAGCCCGATGATCCTTGCAAAAAGCTGCCACGATACGGATATTCTCCTGTACCTTGTGGGAAAGGACTGCAAGCGCGTCGCGTCGTTCGGCAGCCTGAAGCACTTTTCGCCGGAGAACGCGCCGGAGGGCAGCGCGGAACGCTGCCTGGACTGTTCCGTGGCGGCGACGTGCCCGTATAACGCCGCGCGGCTGTACCTGATCCCGTTTTTAACGACTTGGCCGGTCTCGGTCATAACGGACGACCTCAGCCGGGAAGGCCGCATTCGCGCGCTCCGCGAAGGGCCGTACGGACGCTGCGTTTACCACTGCGACAACGATGTCGTCGACCACCAGTCGACGATCCTGGAGTTTGAAGACGGCGTGACGGCGACCATGACGGTGTCCGCGTTCACCGACTTCCGGCACGGGCGCACGATCCACATCATGGGTTCGCACGGCGAGATCCGCGCCAAGATGTCCGACGAGACCGTCGAGGTGACGAACTTCCGGGACGGTTCCGTTCATACGACGGAGAATCCGCTTCCCGGCGGCATGAGCGACGGGCACGGCGGCGGCGACATGGGGCTCATCGACGCGTTCGTCCGCATGGAGCTCGGCGACGAGGGCGCGGTAAGGAGTTCGATTGAAAAATCGATCCAGAGCCACCTGATCTGCATTGCGGCGGAACGCTCGCGCCGCGAGCATATGGTCGTGGACGTAAAGAGCAAATACTGACGAAACGGGCGCGGAGAATTTTGGCATGAAGATAAAAAACGCAAAGATCTGGACAAAGGAAGACGGATTCGTACCGGGCGGCGTTGCGTTCGGCGAGCGGATCGAATCGGTTGGCGACGTGAACGGGACGGACGCGCTCGACGCAAACGGGATGTACCTGATTCCCGGCTTCGTCGATATTCACGTCCACGGCGGGCTGAAGCACGATTTTTCCGACGCCGACGCCGAAGGAAACGCTGTTATCGCCCGCAGGCTCGTTCAACACGGCGTGACGTCGCATCTTGCGACGACGATGACGCTGCCGGAGGATATGCTTGCGCGCGCAGTCCGACAGGTGGATTTCGGAACGGACGACCCGCAGCGCTCCTGCTGCCTTGGCGTTCACCTTGAGGGCCCGTTTTTTTCCTACCGCAAGCGCGGCGCGCAGATTGCGAAATACCTGCACAAGCCGGACGTCGAAATGTACCGGCGTCTCAACGAAGTGTGCGGCGGCCGCGTGAAGCTGATCGCCGTCGCGCCGGAGCTGGACGGCGGAATGGACTTTATCGAACAGGCGAGCAAAGAGACGACCGTCTCGCTCGGACACACCTGCGCGGAGTACGACGTCGCGATGGAAGCGTTTCGGCGCGGCGCAAACCACGCGACGCACCTGTTCAACGGCATGGACCCGTTTTTGCATCGTGCGCCCGGCGTCGTCGGCGCGGCGATGGATGCGGGCGCGTATGTCGAGCTCATCTGCGACGGGCTGCACATCCATCCGTCCGTCGTCCGCGCGGTGTTCAGGATGTTCCCGGACCGCGTGACGATGATCAGCGACGCGATCCGCAGCGCGGGCCTGCCGGAAGGACGGTACAATATCGGCGGACAGGACGTCACCATGAAAAACGGAAAAACGACGCTGCCCGACGGGACGATTGCAGGCTCCAACATCACCCTGCACGACGCGCTCGTCAACGTCGTTCGCTTTGGCGTCCCGCTGGAGGTCGCAATCGAGGCGGCGACGCTGCGCCCCGCGCAGTCGGTCGGGCTGGACGATATCGTCGGCTCCATCGAGCCGGGCAAGCGCGCGGACTTTGTGCTGCTGGACGAGGAGTTGGCCATAAAGGCAATCTACCATTACGGCAAGGAAGTCGATCCGAATGAATAACGCCACTGGATTGAAGGGGGAAAAGAGTATGAAAACAGGAACCCGCTCGCGCACCGATACGTTTTTTCTGATCGTTTGCTGGGTTTATCTGATCATCGCGGCGGTGATGATCGGCCTTGCGCTGTACGGCCTGACCAATGAAAACGTCGACCTCACGGTCGGCGGCGTAACGAACGCCGAATTTGCCATCATCGGCGGCGTGCTCGGCGCGGGCGCCGGCCTGCTGGGCCTGATCGGCAGCAATATGAAGCGGTGCAGGCTGGCCGGGCTGATCCTGCTCGTTATCGCCGCGATTCCACTCGCAATCAATCTTCTGGCCGGGCAGGCGTTTTCCGTGTATTGGAAAAACATTGCGATCATGATCGTACCGGCGGTATATCTGGTCGCCGCGCTTCTAAAGCGCAGCCCCAGGCAGGAAAAACCCGCGCAAGTCCAGGCCTGAACGACTTTCGCACAATGAGCGGGACACACAACGCTTTCCGCGGCGCATGAATGGACGGAGGGCGTTTTTGCGATGCCGCGTTTGGTTGCTGCGCAGCACCGTGGACCAGGGCGATCATACAGGCGGCTGAAAACGCGCTTGCCCGGCGGCCGACGGAAAAAATCCGTCACCGCAGGCGGCGTAACGATTGTGGCTCTTACATAACTGGAAAGGCAATCAAATGAAAAATACGATTTTGTTTTACTATTCCGTCCATCACGGCAACACGAAAAAAATCGTGAAAGCGCTCGAAGCGCGCTTCGGCATTACGCTGGTACGGGTACCGTGCGACGAACTGCCGTCGCTGGAAGCGTACGGCCTTGTCGGGTTTGCGTCCGGCGTCTACATGTCGGAATTCGGCAAGCCGCTTCTTGATCTGGCAAACCGGCTGCAACTGGAGGGGAAAGACTGCTTCACACTCTATACCTGCGGGGCCGTTTCCGGAAAATACGACGGCAGGTTCGTAAAGCTCCTGGAATCGAAGGGCGCAAACGTCGTCGGCCGGTTCCATTGCCGCGGATACGATACCTTCGGCCCGTTCAAGCTGGTCGGCGGCATCGCAAAGGACCGCCCGGACGAAGCCGACGTCGCGGATGCAATCCGCTTTTTCGAAAAGCTGTAGGAATTTCCCGCTCATTTGCGCCGAGCGGTGCAAAATAAACGGTTTGGTGTTATAATCGTCTGCGCGGGACTCTTCGCAAAAATTCCGGGCGCGCGGCGCGCAGGAGAGAGTCGGTTTTGCAGAATATTTCATCCGGCAGGCTGGGGCTGAATAATCCGTTTCTTTCGCTGAGGCATCATGACTTCCGCAGCTATTTTTTTGGCATGTGCGTTTCCGCCGTCGGCACATGGATGCAGAACACCGCGCAGCCCTGGCTGGCGTATACGCTGACGAACTCCGCGCTGTTGCTAAGCCTGGTCAGCGCGCTGCAGTTCGTTCCGGTTTTGCTGTTTTCGCTGTTTGCGGGCGTTTTGATCGACCGCCTGCCGAAAAAGAAAGTGTTGATCGTAACGCAGTCGTGCTCCATGCTGATCACGCTGGCGCTGGCGCTGCTGGTCTGGTCGGGAAAGATTCAGTACTGGCATTTGCTGATTTCGGCGTCGCTGCTCGGCATGGTCAATACGCTGGACATGCCGCTGCGGCATTCGTTTTTCGTCGAGCTGGTCGGGCATGACGACCTGATGAACGCCATCGCGCTCAACTCGCTCGTTTTCAATATCGCGCGTATGGTCGGCCCGTCGATCGCAGGCTTTGTCATGGGCGGGCTCGGCATGGCGGCGTGTTTCTTTATCAATGCGGCGAGCTTCGGCGCGGTGCTGATCAGCCTGCTGTTCATCCATCCGCTTTCCAGCGAGAAAATCGTACGCGAGCGGCAGGGCGTGTTCGCCAGCATTCGCGAAGGCCTCGGCTATATCCGCGGCCGCAGCGTGCTGCTGGTCACGCTGATGATCACGGCGGTTGTGTCCACTTTTGCGCCGAATTTCAGCGTGACCATCCCGGTTTTTGCAACGCAGGTGCTCGACCAGGGTGAAACGGGTTACGGTTTTCTGATGTCCGCCATGGGTGCGGGCGCCCTCTGCGCGGCGCTGCTCGTTGCGGCGCTGAGCAAAAACGGCCCGCGGCGTTTCAATCTGTTTGTCGTGCCGGTGCTGACGGGGATTGCGCTGATTGCGATTGGTTTTACAAACACGTTTGGCTTTACCTGTGCGGCGCTCGCCGTCGGAGGGTTCCTGTTCGTTTCGTATATTGCAAGCGCGAATTCCAATATGCAGGTGCATACCGACGACCGCCATCGCGGACGGGTGATGAGCGTGTACACGTTTATCAGCGCCGGGTCTACGCCGATCGGCAACCTGTTTGTCGGCAGCATGGACAATTGGCTCGGCGCGCGGGCGGGTTTTCTTGCCAGCGGCGCGGCGATCGTTGTTTTGATGATACCGATCTATATTTATCTGTACCACAAATGGGAAGCCATATAAAACCGGGGCGTCCGGGGAACGAATTTCCTGCAGGCGAAAAAGATTACATTTGAGAAAAACTGCGACCGATCCGAAATCACCATATGAATTACAAAAAAATACGGTCGAATCATAAAAAAAGGCGATCACATTTCAATATGTTTGTGGTATATTAAGCATAGATTACTATGAATAATGGTGAAACAATAAAAAGTTTGAATTTTTGTTGTTAATGCACATATCTTGATATTTGCCAAATGAGCTGCAGGCTCGGGAAAGGAGATTTCTTGATGGAACGCGGCGGATCGGCTAAATGTTACAAATGCGGCTGCGTGGCAAATCATTTTTTTACGTTTGCGCGGTTAAGTGACAAAGAAGTGTTTCTTGGCGTCGTCAACCGAATTGTTTGCGACGAGTGCCTTTCCCGATATATCGACGATATAAAAAGCGGACGAAAAGGACGCTATGAATTTTTGATTTGGCTTCCGATTTTGCTGCCGTTCGGCATGCTGCTTTCCGCGCTCGCGGAGAATGGTTCCTGGCGCATTGTCGGCTGGATTTTGCTTGGATTCGGGCTGCTCCTTCCGGCGATGACGTATGCCGCGCACAGACGCGAAATGAAGCGCGCAAGGGAATCGAGCTTTGAGGAAAACGCGGACCGGTACGGGAGGGAAATGTGTATTGAGGACGCGATGAAGACCAACAAGCAGGCAAAACTGGTCGAGATCAAACGCGATTATGCGCAAAGCGGTTACACGGTCGAGCGTATTGCCGCGGACGCGGGCATCACTGCGCATGCCGCTGTGGTGATCAAATCCGTTGTCGACAAAATGAACGACTTAGCGGCGAACGTCTGAAGCGAACGCTCGATTTACGGCTGCAGGAAAGCAGCCTTTTTTGCTGTTGCCGATCGGCTGTGGAATAAGCAACAATTTGAAAGATTCAGACGCATTTTGACTCCGGCTATTTCCGTTTGCGGAAAAAACCGATATAATACAAAGGAAAGGGGTATCCGCTCGCTTTGGATATACCCATCAAAACGAATATCAGGGAAAAGCGCCTCCGAACCGCCGCATGCGGCGTTACGGTTGCGTCGGCCAACGGGTATCTGCAAAAAAAACATATACCCGCCGTTTTTTGTAAAGGAAACGGTTCCGTTCCGTTTTGCGGTTCCTTCCGGCGTGCGCCCGGGACACACGGCGCATTTTCCTGAAATGAAAAGGAGAATAATAACGATGAGCAAGAAAGCTCTGCTGATCCTGCTGGCGCTGATGCTGGCACTGAGCGTCTTCGGCTGCTCTCAGACCGAAGAAACGACGGCGACGGAGGAAGAAACTGCTGCAGCGACGGACGAGCCTGTCGTGATCGAGGCGCCGGAGGCGACGCCTTTTGAAACGATGTCGCCGAATTACGCGGACAAGCTCGGAATTACGATCCTGTATGAGCAAGACGACGCGATGATCAACAACTATTCGCTGCTTGCGGTCAACGAAGACGCGCCGTTTGAGGACCTTGACGGCAATGCGGTGGCGGACGTTGAGATCAACACCGTCGGCGCAAAGGCGCTGATCGACTGGATGCTCGGCGACGAAGCCACGGAGCTGATCGGCAACTACGGCTTCGAGCAATACGGCGAATACCTTTTCTACAACAAGGAAGACAGGCCGGTTTCCACTGCGGAGATTCCGCAGGCGACCGACGAAACGAAGACGATCCGGCTTTCGACCACGACGTCCGTCAACGACAGCGGCCTGATGAGCTATCTGCTGCCGGTATTCGAAGACGAATACGGCTACGATGTCGAAGTCCTGTCCGCCGGAACGGGCAAAGCGATCGCCGCGGCGAAGATGGGCAACGCGGACCTGATCCTTGTCCACAGCAAGACGCAGGAAGAGCCGTTTGTGGAAGCGGGCTTTTCCAAGGTGCTTGACGGTTACGACAGCGAGCGGCTGACGTTCATGTATAATTACTTCGTGCTGGTCGGGCCCAAGGACGATCCCGCGCAGTGCGCCGAAGCTTCGGACGTAAAGGATGCGTTTAAGCGCATCGCGGACGGCAAGTATCCGTTCGTGTCCCGCGGCGACCTGAGCGGCACGCACACGAAGGAAGTTTCCCTCTGGCCGGAGGAACTCGGCATCACGACGGACGCGGACAGCGTGGCGGACTACACCGAGTGGTACCTCTATAGCAACGCCGGCATGGGTGTCTGCCTGACCATGGCTAACGAAATGGACGCGTATATCCTCTCCGATAAGGCGACGTTCCTGACCTTCCGCGCCAACGGCGGGATCGACGGATAAGGGAGCCGATGGGCGGCGCATTTCAAAAAGCGTTCGACCTGCTCTTTTCGGGCGATGGCCAGCTTTGGAACATCGTTTCCGTTACCATGCAAATGACTTTGACAAGCTCTGTAGTGGCACTCCTCCTCGGAGTGCCACTCGGCGTTTTTTATGCAACGGCGCGCTTTCCGGGCAGAAAGGCGCTCATCGTCCTCAACCGCACGCTGATGGGGGTCCCTCCCGTGGTGTGCGGGCTTTTGTGTTACATGCTTTTCTCGGGCGTCGGCCCGCTTCGGCAGCTCAAGCTTCTTTTTACGGTGCCGGGCATGATCGTCGCGCAGGTGATCCTGCTTACGCCGATTGCGGCGGGAAATATGGAGACGTACCTGAGCGGGATCGTCGGCGAAATTCAGGAGACGGCGCGCGGGCTGCGGCTTTCGCGCGGACGGGGGTTCCTGCTTACGCTCAACGAAAGCAAATATGCGCTCGTTTCGACCTATCTGTTCGGCTACGGCCGGGCGATGGCGGAGGTCGGCGCGGTGTCCATGGTCGGCGGGGCGATCGCCTACAAAACAAACGTTATGACCACGGCGATCATGATGTACACGAATATGGGCGATTTTACGCTCGGCCTCGCGCTCGGCATCTTGCTGCTCTGCATTTCGCTGCTTGTCAATATCACGGCGCACCTGCTTCAGGGGAGGCGCACATGATCGAACTCCGCGGCGTGAAGAAATATTACGGCGAGCGGCTCGCGCTGGACGTTCCGGCGCTAACGCTGGAGACGGGCGGACGGTATGCGCTGATCGGTCCGAACGGCAGCGGCAAAACGACGCTGCTGCGCATCCTTGCGGGCACGCTTAAGCCGGATACCGGCACGATAGCGTTCGGCGGCGTAAAAAAAAGCGAGATCGGTTATATGCCGCAAAAGCCGTACGCGTTCGACCTGAGCGTGCTGAAAAACGTGATGCTCCCGCTCCGCAGCGAACCGGACGCGAAACGGAAGGCGCTGCTTGCGCTGGAGCGCGTCGGGCTGAGCCACCTGAAATCCGCCCGCGGCAGCCGGCTCTCCGGCGGGGAAGCGCAGCGCATGGCGCTCGCGCGGCTGATTGTAAAACCGCATGCGCTATTGCTGCTGGACGAACCGACCGCGTCCGCGGACATCTCCGCAAACGACAGCATGGAACGCGCGCTGCTCGACTATGCGAAAGAGACCGGATGCACGCTGGTGTTTTCCTCGCACGCGCCGTCCCAGGCGCTGCGGCTCGGCACGCGGGTCGTCGCGTTGGCAGACGGAAGGATCGGCGAAACCGGGCCAGCGGCGGACGTGCTGAAAGCGCCGCAGGCCGGAAGCACGAAAGCGTTTTTAGCGCACTGGAGGATATAACCGGCGTTCCGCCCGAGTCGCACATCGGGAAAAACGGACTATTAAGCCCCCTGCCGCACGGGAAAACGCCTGCGGCAAGGGGGTTTTGCCGTCTTTGACATGCCGGACGGCATAAGAATTTCTGTTTGCCTGCGGGGCGGCGAATCGTGAATAAATAATTTCTTCTATTTTTAGCGTTTGACGAAAATAAAATCGAATAATCGTGCATATATTGAATATATTATTGTATAATACTATTATTAAAATAAGAATTACGGAGGATGACATGGATAAGATCGATCTCGCGATTCTGAGGGTTCTGCGCAAGGAAGCGCGCG
>CAYUUB010000024.1:0-13806 GCA_964447725.1 uncultured Oscillospiraceae bacterium | reverse complement strand
CCGGCGGCATTTCCGGAATGCTGTCCGACCCGGATCATCAGGCGATCGGCGTCGTGCGCGTACTCGGCAGCTATCTCAACGCAATCCGCGTGCTCTACGGCCCGGTGAGTTACGGCGCGGCTGGCCTGCTTGCGCTCGGCGTATGCGCATCGTGTACGAAAAAGCCGAAGCTGAAGCAGGCTGCACGGCTGACCGGGGCGATCGCGGCGATCCTGCTCATGCTGGGCGTAACGCTGCGCGCGTTTACGTACGACTGGGCCGGCTACCACCGGATGAATCTGATAGCGACGGGGCTTGCGCTGCTTGCTCCCGGGCTGTACTTTTTATCGGGCAGAAAGGCGGACCGGGTCGTCTTTTTGTACTTTCTGAGCTGCGCGCTTTCCATCACAACCCAGCTCGGCAGCAATACGCGTATACTGGCCGCCTCCGGCATGCTGCTTCCGGCGTCGGCCGCTACGATTCTGTATCTTTTTGATCAAAAGGAAGCGCTGTTCCGGTTCCGCTTTGCCGAAAGGCCTGACCGGCGCTGGAAAGGCGGATGCGTTCGTGGATTTCAAACGGCGGCGGCGGTTGCCTGCCTCGTGTTTGTGACCGCGCTGTTTACGCTCCGCGCGAGCGCCGTCTACCGCGACGAGACGATTGCGAATCTGGACGCCATGATCGAAGAGGGAGCCGCCAGGGGGATCTATACGACGCAGGAAAGCGCGAGCAGGCACGACCGGCTCGTTGCGGATATTCGCGACTGCGCGCCCGACGAAGGCTCGATCCTGATTACCAGCCTGTTTGCGGAAGGGTATATGCTCACGGAGCTTTCCGCCGCCACGCCTTCGGCCTATACGATACGCATGGATTCCGAGTGGCTGAACGCTTATTATGAAAAGAATCCGCAGCGCCGCCCGTCCGTCGTGTTTGCGCTCGATCCGGACATGGATTACAACGACCGCTCGATGGAAGGAAACGAGATTTACGAAAGCGACCCGGACTACGAAAAGACGATTTTTTCGAGCGGAATCGCTTACACGTTGATTGAGGATTGACACGGACGGCGGTTTACAACTACAATAAATAGTAATTTATATTATGACAGTACGGAAAGGAAGAAACATGAGCGTTACGAAAGAATTGATTGGCTCGCTGCTCGGCGGCGACGCGGTTAGCACTCTGAGCAAATCCAGCGGCGCAAAAAAATCGGAAGTGGAATCCCTGATCGGCGCGGCGCTGCCGCTGATGATTTCCGGCATGCAGAAGTCCGCCGGAACGAAAAAAGGGGAAGCGTCGCTTGAAAAAGCGCTTTCCGACCATGCGGACGATGATGTTTCCGATGTAAAGTCGTTTTTAAAGAACGTTGACGCGCAGGACGGCGCAAAGATCCTTGAGCACCTCTTTGGCGGCGACACTAAGAAGACCGTCTCCTCGCTCTCGAAAAAGGCGGGCACGACGAAATCGCAGACGACGAAGATCCTCGTTCAGCTTGCGCCTCTGCTTCTTTCCCTGCTTGGCAAGCAGAGCCAGAGTTCGTCGAGCGGTATCGGGTCGATCCTGGGCTCGCTGCTCGGCGATTCGTCCGACGACGGCGATGATTCGCTGCTTTCCGCGCTGCTCGGCAGCGGCACGAGCGACGCTGCCGGTTCTCTGATCGGCAGTCTGCTTGGCTCCGGCTCTTCGTCCGGCTCCGGCGTTGCCGGCACGCTGCTTTCCGCGATCATGGATGACGACGACGACGATGATGACGATGACGACGATAGCCTGCTCGGGAGTTTGCTTGGCGGCGGCGGTTCGAGTGTTGCCGGAAGCTTGCTGGGTTCGCTCTTTGGCGACGATTCGCAAAAATAATAAAAAGCACACTAAAACGGCTGCCGTCAGGCGGCCGTTGAGACCGTCAAAAAACATGTTTTTTGACGGGATAACCACGTTTTGCCTCTCGCCCTTCGGGCTCCCGGGCGGCAAAACGCACGGAGAAACCGCCCGAAACGGGCGATCCGTTGCGGCGGTTCAACCGCCGCAGCCGGAATATACGGGTTAAGGGTTGCGACCCTTAACAATCCCCTGGACTTTTTTGACAGGCTGAACGGCTGCCGTCAGGCGGCCGCTTTTGTCGTGGCTAGACGTTCTGCGCGCCGAAGAGAAGCCGGAATCTTTTTTTCGATTTGGCGTCGAGAATTCCGCCGGAAAGCGCCTGCAGGACATAGCGTTCGATCGCTTCGTCCCGGTCTGTTTCCCGAATGGCCATGAGGACCGTTAAAATGTCCGTTAAAACCAACTTCCGCATGGACTGCCGAACCGCCTGCAAATCGAGCGCGGTCAGGCTTTTTACGACGGGAGCGCTTAAGCTGGGATGGAAAGCGATGATTTTTTGCAGATTCTGTATGCACTGGCGCACGGTGACCGGCTTTTCGTCCTCCAGCAGAGAGAGGTAACGGGGCAGCATTTTTTCGGTCCTGGCGCCGGCGTCCCATCTTGCGTTTTCGGCAAGGAGCGTCAGCCCGATGCTACGCTGAAAGGAATTTTCGTTTGAGAGCTTTCCGACGAATTCGTCCCAGTAGGGAAACACGTCGTCCGTCGAAGCGGAGCGCTGCCGCAGCAATAACATCGAAGGATAGCGGACGGCGTCGTCTTTCTCGGAAAGCCACGCGACGAGACGTTCCAAATCGGCGGGATCGAGCGTCGCCGCCACGTCCGGAATCGTGCTTTTGTCGATGGATCGCAGAAAGTCTTTGGTAATCATGTGGTTTTCACCTTCCGTTTGTTGAATCCGACCGGCTGCACAGATATTTCATCGGGATGTAGCGGATGCCATTGGAAAGTTGCTCGTCGCTGATGGCCGAGAACCCGAGTTTTTCGTAGACGGGTTTTGCATACGGCGAGGAATGCACCGTGATAACGTCCGAAGAAGCGCCGCTGCGGACCAGTTCGAACAGGCCGCGCCCAACGCCGCGCCGCTGAAACCGCTCGTCGACGAAAAACAGCGAGATATGGTTCGTGGAGCGCGTGGCCAGCATGCCGATCAGCGCGTTCCCTTCAAACGCGCCGTAGAAGGTCAGCTTATTCAGGGCGGCGTCGCTTTCCACGTACGACAGGAACGTCTCGATGCCCTGATCCGAATAATCCGGCGCGACAAACCGCATAAAAACGTCCAGGGCAAGTTGAAGCGCCAGCGTTCGTTCGTCGGGCGCAAGTAAGCGAATCTCCATAAAAGGAAAACCTCCTTCCCACGACGGCCATTCGAATTGCCTCAAGATATACGCTATCCTGTTCCTGTAGGATCATACAATACAACGGGATTTCTAAAAAAGAAACTTTTGCGGCTGTGCGGCGTTACCGGGATTCCCGGATGACGCGCAGGTCCTTTTTAATCTCGCGTTTGTTGGCGTACATTTTTGCGTCCGCAAGATTGACCGCTTCCTCGGCAGTCCGTTTGGAGTCCGGCGCAAGCGCTTCTATACCACAACTTACGCTGACGATATACGCCCGGCCTTCCGTGTCGTTGATCTTTGCGAATTCCGCGCGGATACGATCCCAGATATACGCCGCGCCCGCTTCTTCCGTATCCCAGAATACGATGAGAAACTCGTCCCCGCCGAGGCGGGCGACGATGTCGTTGCCGCGCACGGTAGCTTTGATGCCGTTTGCGACGCTGACGATCAATTCGTCTCCCGCATCGTGGCCGAGCGAATCGTTCACATCCTTAAGGCCGTTGATATCGAGGAAACAGATACTAATGGTCTTTCCGGCGCTCCGTGCTTCTTTGGAAAGCCGGGCGAGCTTGCGGAATCCGGCGCGGCGATTCAATACGCCCGTCAAACCGTCGTATTCCGAGAAATACCGGATCTCTTCCTTTTCCGATTTGCTGATTGCGATAAAAAGGCCGAGCATGATGGAAACCGCGAGGAGGAGAAGATAGACAAGCGCATGATCCCTTAGGATCCTCGCATACACGCTAGGCCAAGTATGATAAAATAACGAACCCATCTCCGAATCGGCTTCCAGATGTGATACAAGATAGAAATCACTGTCGCTTAACACCAAAGAGCATTCGTTGTTGCTAATCGAATAAGCATCGGCTAAAAACACATCTGAAAAGACAAAAACACCGTTTTCGGTAACAACAGAACCCTTGCTTTCCTCTTTCAGGGCTTTCCAGGCGTTTGGGTACTCTGCTGCGAACGTTACGCCCTCCATACCTTCATACATGAAGGCCCATTCTTTTTCCGGATTCTCACTGTTTATGATCCAATAGCCGTCGGAATTGAGCACAAAGGAGTGCCCGTAATTGCTCCGTGCGGTTGCGGACAGGTCGCTTAACGTATCGTCGGCGAAATAGTTTATAACGATGATGCCGGCGAGGTTGCCGTCTTCCATGTAACAGGGTGTGCTCAGGCGAATAGTCGGTTTAACAGGCTGTTCGATTTGACCGTTATCGACATTAAGGTCCAATCTGGACACATAGATTTCGTGTTCGTTCAAGGAAATTGTATTGGCAAAATAGTAACGGTCTTTTTGATTTTGCAGTTCGCTTTCGGCTACAAGGTAGGCGCCGTCGTCGGAATAGTTGATTCGTATGCGTTCGTTGCCGTTGACGTCGATGAAGCGGATTTGATCGAAAATTTGAATGCGATTTGAAAACGCAAGCCATTGCGATTCCATTTCTGAAAATTCTGCATGGTTATCCAAACTGATATCAAAGGTGTCCATGAGAAACAGGATATCGGAAACCAGACGGTTTGCCTTGTTATAAATGGTCGCTGTCTGGATATCCAAATTCGCGCTTTCATGCTGTATGATCGCCGCCTGCTGCGCTTCTAACGCTTGCATCTCGATTAACAATTTAGCGCTGGAGTAAATAGCGCCGAAGGCAAGGAATACGGCCAGCGCATATCGCACGACAATATGAAGTTTTACGTTTTGAATTTTTTTTGCCATGCTACTTGCCCTCTCCTATGCGGTTTGACGGCCCTTTCGTGAGACAAATGGAATGAAGACGCCGCGGATAATGCCCGAAGGGCACATGACAGGCGGTTAGAGGACGATCCGGTACAGTTCGTCCAACTGCCGGATTTCATAATCGATCTTCAGTTCGGACTGCTCCAGTCGGTTCGGGTTGTACCAGCACGTGTCGAGTTCGAAATCCACGCCGCCTTTGATGTCCGAAGTCAGGGAATCCCCGACCATAAGGACCGAAGTTTTGTCCGTGATGCCGCACTGGCAGAAGGCGTATTCGAAAAATCCGGTATGCGGCTTCTGGAAACCGGCGTCTTCCGAGACGACGACGCGGCTGATGTACGGCGAAAGCCCGGAGTTTTCGAGCCTGCGATGCTGCACGCGTGAAATCCCGTTGGTGGCGAGGACGAGCGAAGCGTGCCTCGACAGCTCGGCGCAGACTTCCAAAGCGCCGTCGATCAGGCATCCGCTTTCGGCAAAAACGCCGAGATAGTATGCGTTGAACGCGCTCGCGTCGGCATCGTTCCGGCGGGCCGCCAGCAGTTGCTCGAACCGCGTCGTCTGGAGCGTCGCTTTGTCGAGCTTTCCGTTTTCAAAATCTTCCCACACCTTGCGGTTGATTTCGCGGTAGATTTGCCGGACGTCCTCGCCGTAGGCGAAGCCGAAATGCCTGAACGCCTGCTCCAGAGCGGTGGCTTCAGCGCAATCGTAATCGAAAAGGGTGTTGTCCGCATCGAGAAAGATCCATTTGTAACGTGGGGGCATAAAAACAGTCTCCATTTCATTTGGTTTTTTCGGATGTTGAGCGTTGCCGGGCGCCGCAGTTTCGCATCGTTATGGCGCGGTGCCTGCCGGATGCGCGGCGGACAATCTCAATCACACCGGTTTTTGAAAGATGTTGAACGTCTGGTCCTCCAGAAAGTCGTATGATCCGACATGCGCGTAACCTGCCTGCGCCAGCGTTTCGAGGATTGTTTTTTGCGACGTCGTATGATGGCGGCCCGGCATTGTCGCCGCGCCGGGCTTCCAGTCAAGCAGCGCGATTCTCCCGCCCGGCTTCAAGCCGGCGCGCAGATTTCCAAAATAGAGGGCCGGGTCCGAAAGATGGTGGAAAACATTCCGCATAAAGACCAAATCGCAGCTTTCGTCGGGCAGGCGGCTGTCCGAATCGTCCGAAAGGACGGTCCGGACGTTGGCGCAGCCCTGTGCGGCGGCTTCCCGCTCGACATGCAGGAGCAGCGCTTCGTCCACATCCACGGCGTATACGGTCCCGCCCGGCGCAACGCGTTTGGCAAACAGGATCGTGAAGTATCCGCCGCCGGAACCGACGTCCGCCACGACGTCGCCGCTTTTGACGCCCAGCGCGTTCAGTACCTTGCCAGCGTTTTTCCTTGCGCGGCTGTTGAGCATGGCCGCTTTGAAGTTTGTATGGTGCATAACTGCGTCCGCTCTCCTTCCGTCTATGGGTTAATATGGGTTGGATACAGGGTTGGGGAAAGGCCCGTTCAGCGAGAGGATATAGCGGTCGGGCCGTTTTGTCAAGCGACCGGCGGCGCCGCTATTCGCCGACGATCTTGATCAGCACACGTTTATTGCGCATGCCGTCGAATTCTCCGTAGAAAATCTGTTCCCAGGGCCCGAAGTCGAGCCGCCCGTGCGTGACCGCGACGACGACTTCGCGACCCATGACCTGCCGCTTCATGTGCGCGTCCGCGTTGTCCTCGAAGCCGTTGTGGGCGTACTGGCCGTACGGCTTTTCCGGGGCAAGCCGTTCGAGCCACTTTTCAAAATCCTGATGCAGGCCGTTTTCGTCGTCGTTGACGAATACGCTCGCCGTGATGTGCATCGCGTTGACCAGGCACAGCCCTTCAAGGACGCCGCTGTCCTTCAGCGCGGATTCGACCTGCGGGGTAATGTTGATAAACTCCCTGCGCCTGCTCGTGTGAAACGTAAGCTCTTTGCGATAGCTCTTCATCTGCAAAACCTCCCGACGATTTACATGTTGTTTTGATGATCGTTTCAATGCGGAATTTCGACACAAACGGCGCGCCGTGTTGCCGACTGCATAAATTCCCGGCAAATATGAATTTTTCCCATGCCGAACGGAACGATCTTTGCTATAATAATATAAAAATGATCGTCTGAAAACAAATCGCCTGAAAAAATAATCTGAAAAAGAGGCTCATAAGCGGACTGAAAGCCACGGCCACCGCGGGCGTGCTGATCCTCGTCAAGGTCTGGGATGCCGTCAACGACGCTTTGTTCGGCGGCATGATGGACCAGCTGAAGTTCAAAAAAGGCGGGCGATTCATCCCCTGGCTGCGGATATCGCTGCCGGCGATCGCCGTTACGACGCTGCTGCTCTTTTTTATACCGAAGGGCGCTTCGTCCGGCGCAAAGCTGGCCTGGTTCGCTGTGGCGTATATCCTCTGGGATGCCGCATATACGCTCTGCGACGTGCCGTTGTACGGCCTGGTAACGACCATGACGAGCATTCAGTCCGAGCGGACCGATCTGATGACGAAAAGCCGGATTTTTGCCAATATCGGCGTTCTGCTTGCAATGGCGTTCGGCTACGTGCTGCCGACCGAGCAGGTCGGGCTCTCGTTCAGCGCAACGGCGGCCATCGTGGTTGTCGTCGCAATGCCGCTGATGATCTGGCTGTGCATCGGCGTGAAGGAACGCGCCATACGGGAGGACGACAAGGAAAAGTCCTATACGATCCGCGAGATGTTCCGCTATCTTGGCCAAAATAAGTACCTGCTGATCTATTTCGGCGGGCTGTTCCTACTCACCGGACTGAACACCGCGTCCTCGGTGCTGCAGTTTTCCTGCTTCTATCTGTTCGACAGCGCCATGATCGCCACCATCGTTGCGGCGCTGTCCTTTGCGCCCTCGGTGATCATCGCGTTCTTCATGCCGGCGATCCTGAAGCGGTACGACAAGTTCCGCGTGTTCTTCCTCAGCAACATTGCTTACGCCGTGATGTCGGTCATCGTCTGGATTGTGGGCCCCAAACTGATTCCGCACCTCGTGCTGATGGTGGTGCGCGGCTTTGCATACGGCGGGGTCGTCGTGCTGCAGTTCATGTTTACGCCGGACTGCGCCGAATACGGGCAGTACAAGACCGGCATCGAGGCCAAGGGCATCACCTTTGCGACGCAGACGTTTACGATGAAGCTGGTGAGCGCGGTGTCCGCTTCCCTGGGCCTTGCGATCCTCGGCTGGTTCGGCTGGCAGAGCGTGGAGGCTTCCAGCTTCGCCGAACTCGCGGCGCTCAACGTGTCGCAGACGCCGGCGGCGCTGAGCGCGCTCTGGGCCGTCTACACACTGCTGCCCGCCATCGGCGCGATTGCGGCGCTGCTGCTCTGGTCGCGGTACAAGCTCAACACGAACGACGTGGAACTGATGGCCAAGTACAACAACGGCGAAATCACCCGAGAGGAATGCGACGCGGGGCTGGCCCGGCAATACTAAGGAGCGCACGATGAAAAACCGATGGTATAAAGCCATGGCCTTTTATCAGGTCTGGCCGCGCAGCTTTAAGGACGGCAACGGCGACGGCGTCGGCGACCTCTACGGCATCTTCGACAAGCTCGATTATATCAAGAGCGTCGGCGTGGACGGCATCTGGTTTTCGCCGCTGTATGTTTCGCCCAACGCCGATTACGGCTACGATATCGCCGATTACCGGAACATTTCGCCCGACTATGGCGACCTGGCGATCTTTCGAAAGGTTCTGGACAAGGCGCACGCGCTCGGGCTCAAGGTGATCATGGACCTCGTCGTCAACCATACGTCCGACGAACACGAATGGTTTCAAAAGAGTCGCAGGCGCGAGGCACCGTACACCGACTACTATATCTGGCGGCCCGCCAGGCCGAACGGCGCGCTGCCCAACAACTGGGACAGCCTGTTCGAAGGCAAAGCCTGGGAGTTCGACGAGCTGCGGGGTGAATATTACCTGCATCTGTTCGCAAAAAAACAGCCGGACCTCAACATGGACAATCCCGCGGTGCGCGAGGAAGTCAAAGCCATCATGCGCTTCTGGCTGGACATGGGGATCGACGGGTTCCGCGAGGACGTTATCACCTTCATTTCCAAGCAGGAGGGCCTGCCGGACGATCCTACGCCGTTTGCCAAGGGCATGAAATTCTATGTCAACGGGCCGCACCTGCACGAATACCTTTCGGAATTCCGGCGCGACGTGCTGAATAAATATGATTGTTTCGCGCTGGGCGAAGCGCCGATGATGACGCCGAAAAAAGCGCTCGGGTTTATCGAGGAAGGCGAAAATCAGACGCTCGATCTGATGTTCCACTTTCAGCACATGGAAGCGGACTGCATGTTCACCGAGTATATGCCCATGCCGTTTTCCCTGCGCAAGCTGAAACGGGCGTTCGGCAGATGGCAGAAAAAGCTCGCCGGAAAGGCATGGAACACGCTGTATCTCGAAAACCACGACCATCCGCGCATCATCAGCCGTTACGGCAGCGAGAAATACCGTACGGAAAGCGGGAAAATGCTGGCCGCGGCGTATCTCTTCCTGCAGGGCACGCCGTTCGTCTATCAGGGGCAGGAGATCGGCATGACCAACATCGCCCTGCCGTCGATCGACGATTACGAGGACGTGCTGGCGAAGAACAACTATAAAAAATACGTCAAACGGCAGCCGCCGGAAAAGGCGCTCAAACGCATCCAGCGCGCCTGCCGCGATTCGTCCCGGACACCGCTGCAGTGGGACGGCGGCGCGAACGCGGGCTTTACGGAAGGGCAGCCGTGGTTCCCGGTGAACCCGAACTATCCGGAGGTCAACGTCGCAACGGAAGACGCCGACCCGAATTCGCTTTTGAACTTTTATCGCGCGGCGCTGAAACTGCGCAGGGAAACGCCGGCGGCGCTGTGGGGCGCCTATCGCGAATATAACAAAACCAGCGGGAAGCTGTACGTATACGCGCGCGAATACGAGGGCAAAAAGCTGCTCGTGATCTGCTCGTTTACCGAAAAGGCGGTGCGGTTCCGTGCGCCGCGCGGTTTCGAATTGGGCGACGGGGGACCCGCGCTGTGCAACTACCCCGACGCGCCGGAAAACGGCAACGGCTTTACAACGCGCCCCTACGAAACGCGGGTGTATGTGCTAAAATAAAGCAAAACGCAAGCAAAAAATCGGACGAAAATGGTTCGCCCGATTTTTTTGCATATGCATATTGTCGGTTATGCTGCTTCCATAGCATGCATGCTATTCCCACCGCACACAGCAATTTCCCGCTTTGCCTTTGGCGATGTACATCGCTTTATCGGCGTACTTCAGCATTTCTTCCTCGGAGTTTGTGGTTTCGTTGTCGCAAACACCGATGCTGAGCCTTAGCTGGATACCGGTTTCGTCTCCGATCTGCACGATCTTGCTGTTGGCTGCTTTCAGGATGCGATTGGCGACGATCGTGGCCTCTTTCCGGCTTACACCGGGAAGAACGGCCTCGAATTCGTCGCCGCCGATGCGCGCAATTGCGTCCTCATGGCGCAGCACGTCACGCAATACGTCAGCAAACGCCTTTAGCACCCGGTCGCCGACATCGTGCCCACAGGAGTCGTTGATGCTCTTGAATTTATCCAAGTCCATCATCAGCACGGAGACATGCTCGCCGCTCCGCGCGGATTCCGTCAGACACCGCGTAAATGACTCCATAAAGCTATCGCGGTTCATCAGTCCGGTGAGGCTGTCTGTTTCGGCCTTCGTTTTCAGGGCGACCTCCTGCATGCGCAGAATGGTCACATCCCGCATGATCGTCACGGAGCCGACCGCCGTGCCGCGATGGGACTTTAGTGGATAGACCCGAATGTGGATGAAACAAGGTTCGGAATTGGTCAGCTTTAGTTCCAGTTCGCCGGTGGCGCAGGTTTGCGTCAACTCCACCCAATTGGGGAATTCTTCAAACACTTCCGCCATTTTTTTACCCGACGGCCGCTCATGAATACCAAAGTCGGAATCCAGAATTTTTGCGGCACACGGGTTCATGTCCGTAATTGTCCCGGAACTGTCCGAAACGACGATGCCCATCTCAATCACGTCGAAAACCGTATCCCTGGCGATGGGTGATACGCGAAAGAATTTGTTTTTATACAGATTGTAAAACAGGATTACGGCACTCGGCAGGTAGATCGTTACGATTGGAAGGTTGACGCGCGTACCCTCCAAAAATGCTGTCTTAAAAAAAGCGAGAACAAAGACAAGCCCCATGGCGAAGAAGACCAGCATGACCTGCCGCCTTAGATTTCGGGCAACTTGCCTGGAAAAGACGACCAGGATCGATAGCGCAACGACCACAAGCGTATAGTTATACGCGACGAATGCCTTGCCGATGTCCGTCTGCTGTACGGACAGTGCCTTTCCAAAGAGCGGACTGTAGCTGACGGAATATCCGATGCGCATGATATGCGTCGTGCCGTCCGTGAAAATCAATATGATGGCGATAACAGGAAGGATCAACAGCAGCGGCAGGAATTTTTTCAACCGGTCGTATCGGGCGTAATCCACCGCAAAATAAACGCAGGCCACGGGCAGAAGAAAAACGCCGATCTGTTCGATATTTCTCCAGATGAGCATGTTTTCCTCGGTGGACGAAAGCATTTCGAGAAGGGAACCGATGGACCAAATCGATACCAGGATGATTTGCAGCAGATATGCGATCGATCCCGCGATGTTGCGATTTTTTAGCGCATAGGCAGAAATGGCAATCAAAATTACCAGAGAGGTACCAACTATGAATATATAAGTAAGCTCCACAAACGGGGGATCTCCTTCCAGACAGTTTGCTTGTAAAACGAATCGAAATACAAACAATATACAATTTATATTAATGTAAATGCGCAAGCCTGGCAATGTTTTAAACGGATATTCGGTGTTTTTGCGCGTTTATTCACGTTTTTCAATTCGGATCGAGTTCGCACAGGCAAAAAAAGGGGGCTTCTTTTTACATGCCGTCGCCGGTATAAAAGACTTAATGCCTGCCGTCGATTTTGCACGCGGCGGCCTGCGCATCGATCTCGTCGGAAACGACGCCGGGATACGAATCGCGATGTTTTTTCAGCCATGCGTTGGCGTAGGAGCAGGAAGCGGTGGCCTTCAGTCCGTTTTCCCGCAGGTATGCGGCGACGACCTCCATCATCTGCCCGGCGACGCCCTGGCCTCGTAAAACCGGATTTACAAAGGTGTGGTCGATATCGACCGTTCCGTCGGCTCCGGCGACATAGGTCGCCTCCGCCATGAGTTCGTCCTTTTCGTCGACGCTGTAGATGCGTCCCGATTCATAGTTCCAGTTCATGTTGTCCTCACTTTTATATTTGGGTTGTGTCTTGCCGAGGCAGAAGGTGCAATACATTTACTCAATATTAATATAAACCGGTAAAACTGGCAATGGTTGGGTGGAAATGAGGCACTATTCGATTTTCCGTAGAGTGTCCTTTTTTTTGCTGCAAAAGACTTGCATCTTAATTCTATGCTCCAAAAATTAACATATATGCACCGACGATGCACAATAGACCCGCAACATATTTCTGAAATTTGTCTTTATCCATGTTTTTGATAAACTTATTGGCAACCAAGGTTCCTCCGACCATGGCCACGCCCATGACCAGACCTGTTACCAGAGCTTCAAAAGTTAAGGAAGTCAGTTTTGAGTACACTATCGTTTTTAAGATGTGCATGGCTGTGGCGGTAGTGGCTTCGCTTGCTATATAAGCCACCGGAGGCAATCCCAATGAAAGGAATACTGCCGCACCGATAGGTCCGGCACTTCCTGCAAGGCCTGATAAGCCGCCGGTGATCGCACCGCCGATGAGCAAAGTCCGCTTGTTTCCTTTAAGCACAAAGATGTTTTTGATCCTGAAGATTACAAGAATTATCAAGGTCGCCCCTATGCAGCGCGTTACGATATCTTTGGACAAGACGGAAAATCCAAACGCGCCCAATGCGGAAAGCGGCAGCGCGGTGAGGCAAAACCACCCGACCGCATCCCACTTTATCTGTTTGAGTCCCGTTCCCATACGCGAGATGTTTCCTATTAATTGTGCGAGGGTAAGTATCGGAACTGCTACTTCTGCTCCCACACAAGCTGTAACAACCGGAAGCAAAAGAAGAGCCCCTCCAAAACCAGCGGCCCCCGAAACGAGTGCGGCTATAAAACTTGCCAGTATTAAAATGAAATAAAGCAAATGGTTCCCCCTGATGAATGTGCAGCGATCGATCCTGATTGCATCCAGCCTGCGCGCGAGCGGAAGAGCATGGATTCCTATCTTCTGCGAACAAGGATTCCCTTCATGTATGCTGTATCATTATGGGTATTATAAATCATTTCTTTTTCGTCTTCTGTACAACCGATTAAGATTTTTATTTCGGAATCCCGTTTCATCAAATCAATAATGCACATGATTGCATCAATTTGCTTACGCTCGTCCGTACCCACCCAAACATCAATTCCACCATTATCCATGGATGCTGTTTCGGCCAGATATCCATAATCGACCTTGTAAATAAAACCAGGGAATCTGGGGTGTGAGCTTCCCTTTGGCCTGTCAATTACAATTTCGGAATCACTTACTATTTTCTCAACCGCTTTCCAAAATTCATCATTGCATTCCATCACTGAACCGCTCCTTCATTCTCGACATTAATACGACCGTCTCCACATGACACGTCTGCGGGAACATGTCCACCGGACGGACGGCGGAAAGCGAAAGCCCATGTTTGGGAGAAGTTTGTTATTGCGCGCGAGCGTCGCGGGATTGCAGCCCTTCGTTGCTATTTATCCCCTTAAAGTCGGAATGATCCTATTATGGATCAATATTAAATCAAGAGCGTCTTCGATGCTT
>CAYUUB010000023.1:0-13831 GCA_964447725.1 uncultured Oscillospiraceae bacterium | reverse complement strand
TACGGGTTAAGGGTTGCGACCCTTAACAATCCCTTGGACTTTTTTGACAGGCTGACGGCGGCGGCATAACAGTCGCCGTTTCTTTATAGACAAATTTTGTATGCCGTCGGAAGCGCATGTGATTCGTCGAGGCGCGTCCAGCCTTCCGGCAGTTCTTCCGCGGCGACCTCCGCCGCGCAGACGCGCATATGCCATTCGATATGTGTGAATATATGTTTTCGATCATAAAAGCGCAGTTCGCCAAGCGGACGCAAGTTCCGCTCGCCAATCCACGCCGCCGCCTGCGCGTCGCTCAGCACACCTTCCGCCTCCGGAAGCTGCCAAAGTCCGGCCAGCAATCCCGTGTCCGGCCTGCGGTAACCGAGAGGCGCCCCGCCGAGCGTGAGCGCGAACACCGTCTTTTTCTCGATCCTGCGCGCGCGCTTCTTCGAAGTCAGGGGCAGTTCGCCTGTGCGCCCCTGCCTATATGCTTCGCAGAACGCGGCGATCGGGCATGCCGCACAGTTCGGTGAGCCATTCGGCACGCAGATCACCGCACCGAGTTCCATGAGCGCCGCGTTGAACGCACCGGGGTCGTCCCCCGGCATCAGCGGAAGCAGCGCGGCGCGCACCTGTTTCCGAAACGAGAGGTCCCGAACGTCCTTCTCCACCGCAAACAGCCGCGCGTAAACGCGAAGGACGTTTCCGTCCACGCTCGGCACCGGTTCGCCGTATGCGATGGATGCGATTGCGCCGGCCGTGTATTCGCCGATGCCCGGGAGCGTCAAAAGCGCTTCGTAGCTCTCCGGCAGTTTACCGCCGTATGTTTCGGTCACGACTGCGGCGGCCCGCTTGAGATTCTTAGCGCGCGAATAATACCCAAGCCCCTCCCAGAGCTTGTGCAGCCGGTCGTCGCTCACATCGGCCAGCGCGCGCACGTCCGGCAGTTCCGTGAGAAACCGTTCGTAATATGGGACGACCGCGGCCACGCGCGTTTGCTGTAGCATGATCTCGCTGACCCAGATCGCGTATGCGTCCTTCGTTCTGCGCCAGGGCAGATCCCGCGCATTTTTCCGGTACCATGCCGTAAGTAGGTTGATCCAATCCATAGTAACCACAGTATAGCACAACCGCGCCGCGGGCAAAATCATTGCCCGCGGCGTAAGTTTGCGCCGAAATTGTGTGCAAAACGCCTGTAACAAAACGGATTTTGTGCTATACTAAATGCTTGTAAGAACCAATCGAAGGGGTAAAACGATCATGAACTATTCCGAAATAACAAAACAGGCGGGTTCCGCCGTCGAGATCCTGCTCAATTCCGCCATCGGGCTGCGTAAGGGCGATATCTTTGTCGTCGGCTGCTCGACCAGCGAAATCATGGGCAAACGAATCGGTTCCGCTTCCAACGAAGACGCCGCGAAGGCCGTTATGGACGGCGTTTTGCCAAAAGTGGAAGCCGCCGGACTGTATTTTGCCGTACAGGGCTGCGAACATATCAACCGCGCCATCTGCACGAGCCGCGAATGTATGGAACGCTATCGTCTGCAGGAGGTCTGGGTCAAGCCCTGGCTGCACGCCGGCGGCGCATTTGCCACCGAAGCGTTTTCCCACCTGCCCGACCGCGTCATGGTGGAGAACCTGAACGCGCAGGCCGCGCTCGGCATGGATATCGGCGGCACGCTCATCGGCATGCATCTGCATCCCGTCGTCGTCCCCGTGCATACGGATTTGCGCCATATCGGCGAAGCGACGCTCGTCCTTGCCAAGTCCCGCCCGAAATATGTCGGCGGTCCCCGCGCGCAGTATCTGCATCACGAACCGGCTCACGATTAAGCGAACCGGCTTCCAAAACGGACGCCTACTTCGCCGGCTAAACGTTGAAAACGCCCGTGCGAAGCAGGTTGCAGCCGAATTGTTCATAAAAAAATACGTTGCATTTCCTATAGAAAGTGCACTATAATGAGTTTGGTGTCCGTGAATCGGGTCTGTGGTTGAAAGTCGATGCCAGTCGCAGGCAAAGCGATCCACGTAAGCGAATCGAAGTATTCGTGATCATGGTGCGGTCTAGATGTAAGCCCAACCGGAACGTTATGCTCCGAGAGAAGCAGTAGTGAGAGGTTTTTACCGAGTAGCGAACCTTCCTGTTGGCGAGTGTGGGGTCAAAAACCAGGTCAGCCGACGCGCGGGTATCAAAAATCATGAACCGAAAAGGGGAAAAAATCCAAATGTTCGAAGACAAGACACTGATATGCAAGGATTGTGGTAAAGAATTCATCTTTACAGCCGGCGAGCAGGAGTTCTATGCTGAGAAGGGTTTTCAGAACGAACCCGTCCGTTGCAAAGAGTGCCGGGCAGCCCGTAAAGCATCTCGCAATTCCGATCGCGAGATGTACGATGCTATCTGCGCCGACTGTGGTGCGCCCACCAAAATCCCGTTCCAACCGAGAAACGACCGCCCGGTTTACTGCAGCGCTTGTTTCCAGAATCACAAGAACAACCGCTAACTCGTTCCCCTTTTATTCCGGACTCTATCGGAAATAAACGGAAGACAAGTTAAATCGACTCGAAGGCGTTTCGTTAACAGGAAGCGCCTTTTCCGTTTTTGGTTCGTGCCGGCGGCGCTACGCTTGCCTGAAAACCCCGGCAATGGTATGCTGCATACGTCCCAAACAAAACGGTAATCTGATTAAGAAACGGAGAGCAGATCAACATGCAAACGGTGAAAGAGCGTTTTTTACGGTATGTAAAAATCGACACGCAGTCCGAGCAAAATAAAAATTCGATTCCAAGCACAAAAAAGCAACTCGACCTCGCGCGCCTGCTGGCGGCCGAGTTAAAGGCCATCGGGGCGGAAAACGTCCTGCTTGACGAGCACGGCTATGTCACGGCGACGATACCGGCCAATACGGGAAAAAGCGCGCCTGTGATCGGCCTGCTTGCGCATATGGACACGTCCGACGCGGTCAGCGGCGCAAACGTCCGGCCCGTCCTCACGCCCAACTATGACGGCGGCGATATCAAAATGGGAAACGGTTACGTCCTTTCACCCAAGGATTCGCCGGCGCTGACGGACCATATCGGCGAAGAAATCATCTGCACCGACGGAAGCACATTGCTCGGCGCGGACGACAAGGCCGGCGTCGCCGAGATCATGACGCTGGCCGAACGCCTGCTTGCCTCCGGCGCGCCCGAGCACGGGACTGTCCGCATCGGCTTTACGCCGGACGAGGAGGTCGGCCGCGGCGTCGACCTGTTCGACGTAAAGGGCTTCGGCGCGGATTTTGCTTATACGGTGGACGGCGGCAAGCTGGGCGAAATCAACTACGAGTGCTTCAACGCCGCGAGCGCGGAGATTTCGATTCGGGGCGTGAGCGTGCATACCGGCACGGCGCGCGGGCGGATGGTAAACGCCGCGCTGGTCGGCATGGAGCTGCACGACCTGTTGCCGCGCTTCATGAACCCGGCCTGCACAGCCGAATACGAAGGCTTTTTCCATCTCGAACGGTTGAACGCCTGCGTCGATCACGCCGACATGCACTATCTCGTCCGCGATCACGATATGCGGAAGTTCGAGCAGAAGAAGGCGCTTTTAGGAAAAGCCTGCGATTACCTGAACGATCAATACGGCGCGGGCACCGTAACGCTGAAGATGAGCGACACTTACTATAACATGAAGGACAAGATCGACCCGAAAATTGTCGAAGCGGCGCAGCGCGCGATGGAACGCGCCGGCGTTACGCCGGTATTAGCGCCCATCCGCGGCGGGACGGACGGCGCGCGCCTCTCGTTCATGGGCCTGCCCTGTCCGAATCTTTGCACCGGCGGCTACAATTTCCACGGACGCTATGAGTTCATCAGCATCCAGGCGATGGAAAAAACGACCGAAATACTGGAAACGCTGGTCGCGTCGTTCTGCGAATAAACTGTTCGGCAAAAAACACGTTTTTGCCGGGGTAACCACGTTTTGCCTCTTGCCCTTCGGGCTCGCGGGCGGCAAAACGCACAAAGAAACCTCCCGAAACGGGCGATCCGTTACGGCGGATAAACCGCCGCAGCCGGAATATACGGATTAAGGGCTGCGGCCCTTAACAATTCCAAAGCTTGCTTGACAAAATAAAAGCTTCCCGCTTGCTTCGGGAAGCTTTTTGTCTGTTTTTCGTCCGTTACGCAAACGCGCGGTAGATGGCGCGGACGGCCGTGGACAAATCGTCGTTTTCAATGCCGACGATGATGTTCATCTCCGACGAGCCCTGGTCGATCATGCGGACGTTCACGCCCGCTTCGTACAGCGCGCCGAACAGCCTCGCCGCAACGCCGAGCGAACGGATCATGCCCTTGCCGACGGTCGCGACCAGCGCCATGTTGGAATGCAGCTCGATGGACTGCGGCTCGCAGTCGTGCTGAATTTCACGCAGGACGGCTTCGAGATGCTCCTTGAGCTTCGCATCCGAAATGACAAGGCTCATCGTGTCGATGCCGCTCGGGATATGCTCGAACGAGATATTGTATCGGTCGAGGATGCGCAGCAGGCGGTAACCGAAGCCGATCTCGTTGTGCATGTTGTCCTTATTGACCGTGATGACCGTAAACCCGGTGCGCCCGGCGACGCCCGTAAGCACGCCTTCGCGCTTGTAATACTTCAGGTATCCGTCCGGGATGATCATAGTCCCTTCGTCTTCGGGGCGGTTGGTGTTGCGCACGTTAATCGGGATCTGCGCCCTGCGCACCGGGAAGATCGCGTCCTCGTGCAAAACGGTGGCGCCCATATAGCTCAGCTCGCGCAGTTCGGAGTACGTCACCGTGGAGATCACTTTCGGGTTGTCCACGATTCGGGGGTCCGCCATTAAAAAGCCGGAAACGTCCGTCCAGTTTTCGTAAACGTCCGCCTGAACGGCGCGCGCCACGATCGAACCAGTAATATCGCTGCCGCCGCGGGAAAACGTCTTGATGTTCCCGTCGCGCTTGCGGCCGTAAAAGCCGGGCACGACCACGCGCTCGGTGTCCGCAAGCTTCTGCGTCCATTTCTGCGTGGTTTCGTCGTCATACGTGCCGTCCGAATGAAAGCTGACGAGCTCCGCCGCGTCCAGAAAACCGTATCCCAGGTAGTCGGCCAGCAGCATGCCGTTGAGGTATTCGCCGCGGCTTGCGATATAGTCTTCGCTCGCGCCGCCAAGGATGTTTTTCTTGATCGCGGTCAGCTCCGCTGCGATATTGGTCTGCAACCCCAGTTCCGTCTCGATGCCGATATACCGTTCGGCGATCTGATCGAACGTTTCGTCAAACGAAAGACCGCCCACATTCTGGGCATAGCAAAGGTACAGCAGGTCCGTGATCTTCTCGTCGCCCGGGAACCGCTTTCCGGGCGCGGAAGGCACCACGTACTTGCGGGCTTTATCGGCCACGATGATGTCCTTTACTTTTTTAAAATTCTCGGCGTTGCAAAGGCTTGTTCCGCCGAATTTCACTACCTTAACGGCCAATCGACATTCCCCCGTTTTACTTCCGCGTTGTTTTTACGCAATTTTATTTTTTTCCGTAACGCTGCGGGCATTTTCTTTTCATCCGGCAGCAGACGCCCCTGCGGCGCTATTTTTTCTCGATCAGGCGGCACTCCATATAATAGCGCTTCTCATTGGCTTCGCCCATGGAGAAGGTTTTCCTCGGCAGCGCGCCGTCGACCATCACCGTCGGGAAGAGCTCGCTTTTCTTCATTGCGGGCAGCAGGAATCCGATTGCGCCGCCTTTTTTGGAAAGCTCTTTCACGACGTCCGCACCGTGGATATAGTCCACTTCGGTTCCGGCGATTTCTTTCAGCAGTTCGTCGATCGCGGCCTGCAGCGTGCCGACCGCCAGTTGCGAACTCGGATTGTTCACGACGAACGCACCTTCGACCTCGCCCGTAATAAACGGCATAATGTGCGTGTCTCCGCCCTGCGCGCAGGGCATGCGCCCCAGTTCGACGTGCGCGCTGCCGTTTTGCGCTTTCAGGTGCCGCAGCAGCGTTTCGATGGCCCGGTTGCCGCTCGCGCCAAAGACCACGCGGTGGATCGGCTCGAACACGATACCCTCGTCATGCACGTTTTCCACCTCGACCAGCGCGTAACGCGCGGGATGATCCGCCCGCTCGCCTTCCGGCAGGGTCGCCTTGATCTTCTCCCAGTTTGCCTTCGCGGTTGCGAAGCTGTGGTTCCCGTCTCCCATTGCGAACAGCAGCGGCGCATGGTCGCCGTATTTTTCACGGAATTTGTCCGCGTCCTTGAGTTGGCCGAGCGCGCTCAGAACCCCGAGGATATCGTCTTCCTCCGATACGAGATGCCCGGTGATATGTCCGCCGTCCAGCATCAGGTCCGTATCGTAAAGTTTCTCCAGCTTCGCTTTTTTCAGCGCAAGCGGCTCGATCACCGTCCTGTCCGGGTCGTCGATCAGCACCAGGATGTGCGGCAGCTCGATCGGCGCGCCTTCACGGATTCTCAGCCGCGGCGGGATGCGGGAAACGATCGTCCCCTCGGTCGCGCGGATCGGCGTCGTCGCGCCTTTCTGGTAGTCGTACGCTTCAAGGTCCAGCGCCATAACCAGACCGGTGCGCGTGTTTCCGGCGACCGTGCGCGTCACAAGCACAAATCCCTGCTCCTGCTCCTCAAGAATGCCCTTGTCCATATATTCGCGCATATGCGAATTGATGCTGGCAATCCGTTCGTCTTCATCAGGCTTTTCCAGATATGCTTCCGGCAGGATGAGTTCCAGGGTGGAAGGCGCATCTCCTACGATGCGTTTGGCTTCTTCCCAATACTCCGGCTGGGACGTATATTGGTCGCAGGCTACAACCGCCCATTTGTGGTAATCCGTTCCCTTTTTGGGCAGCAGCACCCGCGGCACGCACACTGAGACATCGTTTTGATACCGGTTTTCCATTTTCCCTTTCCCTCCATAAATCCAGTTGAATATTGCTCTTCGGCCGCTGAAAACAATAGGTTTTCAGAACGGCATTTTCCCACATTGTATCAAAAGCTGCATTGCGGGTATTATATCTTACTTTTTTTTTGATTTCAACAATACCATATTGTTTTTGGACACTTTTCCGTCTGAATTCGCAAGGTTCGGCCAACAGCCTTCCTTTCGATCAGTCCCGCCAGAGCGGCATGCTCATGCAGCGCGGCCCTCCGCGCCCGCGGGACAGTTCGGCGGCCGGGATTTCGTGAACGGTGATCCCCTGGTCGCGCAAAATCCCATTGGTAACATAGTTGCGGGAAAACGCGATCACTTCTCCCGGGCCGACCGCAAGCGTGTTCGTTCCGTCGTTCCACTGTTCGCGCGCGGCGTCGATCACACTGCCGCCGCCGCAGACGATCAGCGTGACCTTGTCGAGACGGAGCGCGTCGGCAAGCGTTTCGCTCAGGCTGCGCCTTTCCTGCCGGATCGTGAGCTTGCCGTCCTTTTTCGTCAGCGAAAACGCCTTCAGCATCGGTAAAATCGAAGGATGGATGGTGAACTTGTCGATATCCACCATCGTCATGATCGTATCCAGATGCATGTAGGAACGCACCTTTGGCATGTCGATTGCAAGAACGCGCCGGATGCCCGTCCCGTCCGACAGCAGGCGGTCCGCCAGCGCCTCCACCGCGTGCGGGTCGGTCCGCTGGGAGATGCCGATGGCGACGACTTCTTTTGAGAGCACGAGCACGTCGCCGCCTTCGATGGAAAACGGGTCGGTGCGCAGATGCCGCATCGGCGTGTTGCGGTAGAGCGGATGGTTGGTAAACAGATAGTATCCAAACAGCGTTTCCCGCGCCCGGACCCGGTTGGCCATGCTGGAGATGCAAACGCCGTTTCCGACCATGAAAAACGGGTCGCGCGTGAAATACAGATTCGGCATGGGGTCGACATAGAACGGGTATGCGTCGTCGATATAGTCGACCAGATGTCTCCGTTCGTGCCTGCCGAGTTCCGACTTTCGGATGCCGCGCGCCATTGTCGCAAGCATTTGCGGAACGGGCATGTCCAGCAGATACGCACGCACGCTCTGTTCGACGCCGCGCACGGACAGCCCGATCTCGGAAATAAAGTCGTCGACCATCTGTTCCTGCACGCCGGCCCGATCGACGGCTTCCGCCGTCAGGTCCAGCAGGTAGCTGACCTCCACGCCGCATTCGCGAAGGGTGTTCGCAAACCGGTCGTGCTCCTCCCGCGCGTGCACAAGATACGGGATGTCTTCAAAAAGCTGCCTTGAAAGATACTCCGGCATCAGGTTTTCGAGTTCCCGCCCGGGACGGTGCAGCAATACGCGCCTGAGCCTGCCGACCTCACTGTTGACTTGAATCGGGGAATCCATCGTTACGTCTCCTTACCGGTTGATTTCCATTTTATAAAGCGGCCGCGAACCCCCTGCGCGCCGAATGATCGGAGTTCCGTTTCGCACTTCCCGCCTGCAAGCCGCATGAAACAAAAAAGGCCTTCCATAGCTTTCCCGGGCTACCTGCGAGAGAACGTCCCAAAGGAATAAAGCATATAAAAGATTTTCTATCCTCTATTGTAGCAGGCGACGCGCCGAATGTAAGAATTTTTCCCGAAATATATCATTTTTGCTTGACAAGCGGCCGGAATGGTGCTAGATTAACCCCAATATCATATATCCTATATGAAAGGACTATTTTTGTGCAAAGCATCGCAATGCAAAACCAATCGAACGCAAAGCCGTTTACCACGGCTGGTTTTGCTTGCGCAAGTGCAGCTGCCGCCATTCTGATTATCAGCACGCTCAACGCTGTAACGTTGAGCGTTTTATTATTGCACGTCGCTGTACTGGCGGTCGTACTGCTAATAGGCCTTATGGTTCGACTTGTACGCCGGCAGCGAAGGCACGATACGGAACGAAGCTAAACGCCTGATATGGTTATAACGGCGGTTCCGTATGAAATGGAACCGCCGTTTCATGTTTCAAGACGTCTCGGACGATACGCTCTTGAAAAGTACACAATATAAACAGGAGGAAACAATCATGAAAAAATTGCTCTGCATCGCATTGGCCGCTATCATGGCGCTTGCATGCTTGGCCGGTTGCTCGGCAAAAACAGCCGACGACACGATCAAAGTCGGTATCCTCGGCCCGCACACGGGCGACTATGCCGTATACGGGCTGGCCGTTAAGAACGGCGCGCAGCTCTACATCGATCAGCTCAACGCCGAAGGCGGTATCAATGGCAAGCAGATCGAAACCATCGTATACGACAACAAGGGCGATTCCACCGAAGCCATCACGGCGTTCACGCGCATGGTCGACGAAGGCATCACGGCCCTTATCGGCGACGTTCTGACCGGCAACACCATCGCCGTCGTCGGCGAAGCGTACCCGATCAACATGCCGATGATCACGGCTTCCGCAACGGCCGCCGCGGTCACCTACGACGAGGCGACCGGCACGGTATACTCCAACGTGTTCCGTACCTGCTTCATCGACCCGTTCCAGGGCGAAAAGATGGCCGAATACGCCTTCGATAAGCTCGGCGCAACGAGCGCCGCGATCCTGACCCAGACCGGCAACGACTATTCCGTCGGCCTTGCGGACGCGTTCAAAGCCAAATGTGAAGAAATTGGCGTAACGATCGTTGCCGAAGAAGGCTATGCCGAGGGCGACGTGGACTTCAAGTCCCAGCTCACCAACATCCTCGCGGCCGCCCCGGACGTCGTGTTCTGCCCGAACTATTACCAGGACGACGGCCTCATCGTCACGCAGGCGCGTGAAATCGGCCTGACCGCCACGTTCCTCGGCGGCGACGGCTGGGCGGGCGTTTCCGAATACGCCAGCGCCGAAGACCTTGAAGGCAGCTACTTCTGCTCCGCTTATGCGCCCGGTTCCACAGACGCCGTGAAAGCGTTTGAAGAATCTTACATCGCCGCCTACGGCGAAGACACGCTCAACATGTTCGCAGCCACCAGCTACGACGCAGCCATGGTCCTCTGCGCGGCTATTGCCAAGGCTGAGGAAACCGGCGCGGAACCCGCCAGCGACGAGTACAAGCAGGCCATCATCGACGGCATCAAGAGCGAAGGCCCCTCCGTCTCCGGCATCACGAGCGAATCCGGCTACACCTTTGACGAGTATAACAACCCGATCAAGAGCGCGGTCATCATGACCGTTGCCGACGGTGCGGAAACCTATAAAGAAACGTATTAATCCACGCTATCAGAACCCGGCAATTTTACGTCCCGCGCCGCTCTTATGCGGCGCGGGACGCCGCCGCCTAACAACCCTTGAACGGCTTTGGCCGTTTCCCTTAAGGAAGGTAAGATTATGTCCGTCTATTCTACGATTTTGCGGCAGATCATCAACGGTCTGCAATCCGGCTCGATCTATGCCCTGGTCGCGCTTGGATACAGCATGGTGTATGGTATCATCACACTGCTGAATTTTGCGCACGGCGACATCATCATGGTCGGCGCGTACATCGCATGGCTGTCCATGGCAAGGTTCGCGACCAATCCCGTGTTCGCCATTATTGCCGCGATCCTCGGCTGCACGCTGCTGGGCGTGTTTATTGAGAAAGCCGCTTACAAGCCGTTGCGCGGCGCTCCGCGTATTTCGATTCTTATTACGGCTATCGGAGTATCTTTTCTGCTCGAGAATGCTGCGCAAATGGTCTTCGGTGCAAGCGCGCAGGTCATTCCGAGCTTTTTCAATATTCCGACAATTGCGCTCGGTTCAATCGATATCTCCGGAACGGCGGTCGTAACGCTGATCGTAACCGCCGTATCCATGATATTATTGACGCTGCTTGTGCAAAAATCCAAGATGGGCAAAGCCATGCGCGCCGTTTCCGAAGACATGGACGCCGCGCAGCTCATGGGCATCAACCTCAACAGCACCATTACGTTTACGTTTGCCATCGGCAGCGCGCTGGCCGGCATCGGCTCCGTTCTGTACTGTTCGGCTTATCCGCAGGCCACCCCGACGATGGGCGCGATGCTCGGCCTGAAAGCGTTCGTAGCGGCGGTCCTCGGCGGCATTGGCTCGATTCCCGGCGCCATGATCGGCGGGTTCGCCATCGGCCTTGCGGAAGCGCTGGTCTCCGCGGCGGGCCTTTCGGTCTGGAAAGACGGCGTCGTGTTCGCCATCCTGATCGTCGTCCTGCTGGTGAAGCCCACGGGCTTTTTGGGCAGGCCGATGCAGGAGAAAGTATAAGGTGATGCGCAGATGAATCAACAGACGAAAAAACTCTCGATGCCGCTCCGTTATGTGATCAACACCGCGCTGTTTGCCATGCTTTTGCTTGCCGGGACCGCGCTTGTAAACAGCGGCGCGGTCAGCGGTTACTATACGAAGGTCCTGATGCTCATCGGCATCAACATCATCCTGACGGTTTCGCTGAACATTTCGACCGGCTACCTCGGCCAGCTTCCGCTCGGCCACGCCGGCTTTATGGCGGTCGGCGCGTATGCCTCCGCAATCTTCATGACGCGCGTCGGTCTGGACGCAAACATCGCTTTTCCCATCGGCCTGCTGCTCGGCGGCGTGACCGCGGGCATCTTCGGCATCCTGATCGGCATCCCGGCGCTCCGGCTCAAGGGCGATTATCTCGCGATCATCACCCTCGGCTTTGGCGAAATTATCCGCGTCGTACTGCTCAACATCGACAGCGTCCTCGGTTTCAAGCTGACCTATGGCGCGGCGGGCCTGAAGAGCATCCCCAAAACCACGACGTTTTTCAACACGTTCCTGTGCGTCGGCATCGTATGCTTCCTGATCCATACCATGATGAAATCGCGCCACGGCCGCGCAATCCTGTCGATTCGCGAAAACGAGATCGCGGCGGACGCCTGCGGCATCCACGTCACCTATTACAAAGTGCTCGGCTTTGCCGCCAGCGCATTTTTCGCCGGCGTGGCGGGCTCCCTTTACGCAGGATATCTCGGCATTTTGAATCCGTCCAGCTTCGGGTTCATGAAGTCGATTGAAATCCTCGTTATGGTCGTACTCGGCGGCATGGGTTCCATGGTCGGCTCGGTCCTTTCGGCAGTGGTCCTTACGGCCATTCCGGAGTTGCTCAGGGCGTTCTCGGGATACCGCATGATCGTCTATTCCCTGCTGCTGATCATCGTTATGATCTTCAAGCCGTCCGGATTGATGGGTATGTATGACTTTTCCATGTCGCACATGATCGAAAAGATCATAAACCACAAGCCCGGACAGAAAAAACGGAATGCAAAGGCGGGTGAAGAAAATGGATAACCTCGTACCGGTGCCGAGCCTGGGGCTCATCCCCGAGCGCGACGTTGGCGCAACGCCTATTTTAGATATTCACCACCTCGGGATCGATTTTGGCGGTCTGCACGCCGTCGACGACTTCAACCTTGTGATCGGGCGCACGGAAATCGCCGGCCTGATCGGGCCGAACGGCGCGGGCAAAACCACGGTGTTTAACCTTCTTACAAACGTCTATACGCCCTCGCGCGGCGTGATCCTGCTCGACGGCGTGGACATCCGCGGCAAATCGACGCATCAGCTCAACAAGATGGGCATCGCGCGGACGTTCCAGAACATCCGCCTGTTCAAGGACCTGTCTGTCGAGGACAACGTCAAGATCGGGCTGCACAACGCCTTCACCTATTCTTTGGCGAGCGCGCTGTTCCGTCTCCCGTCCTACTGGACGAGCGAGCGCAAGGCGCACGAAACTTCGCTGGAATTGCTTTCCATCTTCGATATGCAGGGCCTGGCCGACAAGCTGGCCGGTTCCCTTCCCTACGGCGCGCAGCGCAGGCTGGAGATCGTCCGTGCGCTTGCCACCAGCCCGAAGCTGCTCCTGCTGGACGAACCGGCGGCGGGCATGAATCCTTCCGAAACCGGCGAACTCATGGACAACATCCGCAAGATCCGCAACACGTTCGAGATCGCAATCATGCTCATCGAGCACGATATGAACCTCGTCATGGGCATCTGCGAAGGCATCGCCGTGCTCAATTACGGCCGCATCATCGCCAAGGGGACGCCGGATCAGATCAAATCGAATCCGGTCGTGATCGAAGCGTATCTCGGCCGCAGAGAGGAGGCCGGCGCCTGATGCTGAACGTTTCAAATATCAATGTATACTACGGCAATATCCATGCCATCAAGGACGTCTCGTTCTCCGTTGAGGACGGCGAAATCGTCTCCCTCATCGGCGCGAACGGCGCGGGCAAGTCGACCATCCTGAAAACCATTTCGGGCCTGCTTCGAACCAAGACCGGCGACGTCGCGTTTGGCGGCAAGAGCATTAAGGGCGTAGCGCCGCATAAGATCGTCTCCCGCGGCATCGCGCACGTGCCGGAAGGCAGACGCGTGTTTTTACAGATGAGCGTGGAGGAAAACCTCGAAATGGGCGCTTTTACCGCCGCCCGCTCGACCATAGAAGGTTCACTGGAAAATGTGTACAACCGTTTCCCGCGGCTCAAGGAGCGACGCAAACAGATCGCCGGCACGCTGTCCGGCGGCGAACAGCAGATGCTCGCCATGGGGCGCGCGCTGATGTCCCGTCCGAAGCTGATGATGCTGGACGAACCGTCCATGGGCCTTGCGCCGATCCTTGTCGAGCAGATATTCGACATCATCAAGGAGCTCAACGAGGCCGGGACGACGATCCTGCTCGTGGAGCAAAACGCGCTGATGGCGCTCTCCATCGCCAACCGCGGATACGTGCTGGAGACGGGCAAGATCGTATTGCACGCTCCCGCGAACGAACTGCTGAGTAACGACGCCGTCAAAAAAGCGTACCTCGGCGGCTAACCTGATTAAAAAGCGCATAAACAACGCCACGCAAAATTGCGTGGCGCAGCCTGTCAAAGAACCCGGTTTCAGATAGCTGGAATCGGGTTCTTTGCGTAG
>CAYUUB010000022.1:0-13891 GCA_964447725.1 uncultured Oscillospiraceae bacterium | reverse complement strand
GGCGGGTTGCTTTTTTATAACGAATTCAATCCCGGTACGGGCGCTTTTTTAATTCCGCCACGCGGAGCCCGTGCTCCTTTTTTGCCGCGCTGCGCCAGCCGAGGTTTCCCATGAGGAAATAGAGCTTCTTCGGGAAGCGCATTTCGATCGACGCGTCCTGCGGCGAAATCGGCGAGTCCGAAAGGACGTCGCCGCATATCTGATCGAACACGGCGGCTATGGAGTCCATCGTCGCCCGCATAAACGGCGCGTCTTTCGCGCCGAGCACCATTCCTCCGCCGCCGATCAGGAGGCTGAAGCGGTATTCCCCGCCGACAGCGCCGGAAAAGCTTTTGATAACGCGCGCCGCCTCTTCGTTGATTGCCGCCTCGGGAAAGCCGCAGTTGATCACGGCGTAGATCTTCGCGGGGTTCCGTTGCCGTGGCTGCTCCTTTACATAAGCGGCGTAGTCCTGCAAAAAGCGCATCAGCATGCCGGGCAGGCAGAAGAAGTACAGCGGAAAGGTAAAAACGAGCGCGTCGGACGCCGCCATCGTCCGGTAGTCGGAGGCGCAGTCGCCGTGCAGCAGGCTCTCGCGCGCGCTGACGCGACGAACGGCAACGGGCCCTCCGCCGATGCGCGCTTGCTCCAGATCGACAAGGTATTCCGACAGCGTGCGGTCCCTGCGCGCTTTCGGGCTCCCGCAGATCAGGGTTACGGTTTTTACTGCGTCGCTCATAGCAGGCCTCCGATGCGCCGGGTGGGAATTTTCATGATCGTTTCGTTCAGCGATTCGTCGTCGCGATACACGACGGCTTCCACGCTGCCGCGGTGTTTTTTTGTGATATCGCAGAACAGTTGCGCGTCCTCTTCCGAAAGGTCGTCGCCGTAACCTATGATCAGCTGCCGCGGATAATCCCGGTAACGCGGCGGATGCATGGTCGAACCGTCGGGCCGCGTTATGAAAAACGGCAGCATGTTCGGCAGCCAGCGGTCGATTACGTTTTTGATGTTCGCCGAAAACTGGCCGAACACGACCGGGCTAAGGTAAACCACAAGATCGCTGTTGATCGAACTGCGGTTGATCTCGCCGATGCCGTCGGCAACGATACATTCTCCCGGCTTCTGCACCCAGCAGCCGAAGCACCCGGCGCAGCAGCGGAGCGTACCGCGGCCGACCGCGGCGTGCGAAACCTCGTAACCGGCGCCTTCCAGCGCGGCAAGCACCGTGCCGTACAGTTTTTCGTAGCGGCCGGTGTGGAACTCTTCATCCGATAGGACATACGCCTGCATCAAGCGACCTGCTTTCTATTTATACTCTGCCATAAAGTTAGTAAAGCCGGGCGCGCGTGTCAAGTAAAATATAATTTACAATCGCGCATGCGGCGCGCCGGGCGGCCGAATCCGGCGGGAAAACGCAAATGCGATATCGAATGCGGCGCAATCCTTGTGCATCGCAGCCGGATACGGTATAATGTGTTGCAATATCGGAGGGAAAACTGCATGAGTGTTCAAGATTTGGCAAAGAAGGCAAAAGCCGCGTCCGGCGCGCTGGCGATCACGTCGGCGCAGGTGCGAAACACCGCGCTGACGGCGATGGCGGACGCGCTTTTAACGCATGCGGACGAGATTCTTGCCGCAAACGCGCTGGACGTGCAATCCGCCAGGGACAACGGCGTGAAGTCGTCGTTTGTCGACCGGCTGACGCTGGACAAAAAGCGTATCGAAGGCATGGCGGGCGGCATGCGGAAGGTTGCGCTGCTCGCCGACCCGATCGGCAAGAGCGACTGCGTCATGACGCGCCCGAACGGGCTGCGCATCGAAAAACGCCGCGTTCCCCTCGGTGTGATCGGCATCATCTACGAAGCGCGCCCGAACGTAACGGCGGACGCGATTGCGCTCTGCATCAAATCCGGAAACGCATGCGTGCTGCGCGGCGGATCGGAGGCCGTCCGCTCCAATGCGGCGGTATGCGACTGCCTGAATCAGGCGGCGGTCGAAAACGGCATTCCCGACGGTGCGATTCAGCTTTTGCGCGACACCGACCGCGCCGCGGCAGGCGAGATGATGCGGCTCAACGGGCTGATCGACGTGCTCATCCCGCGCGGAGGCGCAGGGCTCATCAAGAGCGTCGTCGCGCAGGCGACCGTGCCGGTCATCGAAACCGGCGTCGGTGTATGCCACGTGTATATCGACGAAAGCGCGGACGTTTCCATGGCGACGGACATCATTGAAAACGCAAAGTGCTCCCGTCCGTCCGTTTGCAACGCGGCGGAGACGCTGCTTGTCCACGCGGGCATTGCCGATGCGGCGCTGCCTTTGATCGGCGAGCGGCTGAAATCGCGCGGCGTGGAGCTGCGCTGCGACGAACGCGCGAAAAAGCTGATTCCCGGCGCGCTCGACGCAAGCGAGGAAGACTGGTCGACCGAATATAACGATTTGATCCTCTCGATCAAGGTCGTGGACGATATCGACGCGGCGATACGGCATATACAAACCTATGGCACGCACCATAGCGACGCGATCGTGACGGAAAAATATGCCGAAGCGGAACGGTTCCTCAACGAAGTGGATTCCGCGGCGGTCTACGTCAACGCCTCCACGCGCTTTACCGACGGCGAAGAGTTCGGATTCGGCGCGGAGATCGGCATCAGCACACAGAAGCTGCATGCCCGCGGCCCGATGGGGCTGGACGAGCTGACGACGGTGAAATACGCCGTTCGCGGAAACGGGCAAATTCGATAACTGGAGAAGAATAGCAACAAATGGCAATCAAACTCATCGCACTGGACATCGACGGAACGCTGACGAGCATCGCGCAGGAAGTAAGCCTGAAAAACCGCAGGGCGATCAAGGCGGCGATGGACGCGGGCGTAATCGTCACCATTGCGACCGGCAGGGGATGCATCGCGACGCGGCCGATCTGGAAACTGACGGACATTCACGGGCCGTCCATCCAATACGGCGGCGCAATGACGGTGGACGTGGACACGGAATCGATCATCACCATGCACGAACTCGACCCCGAGCTGATCCGGGAAGTGCTGGAGTTTTCGGTTGAAATCGGCCTGCATGCGCAGATTTACGTCAACGACGTGGTCATATTTGAAAAGCCGAGCCCGTTTGCGGAAACGTACGTCAGCCGGCATTCGCTTCCGTACGAGATCGACCCGGACATTCGTAAAAAGACCTATCACAACGTGCCGAAAATTCTCGCGTTTTCCGAAGTCGAGCGTCAGGACGAAATGCTGGAAGCCTATCGCAAACGCTTCCTCGGCAAAGCGCAGGTTTCCCGCTCGATGCCGGGTTATATCGAGATCAACTGCCTCAACACGACGAAAGGGACCGCGCTGGCGGAACTTGCGGGCAAGCTGAATATAAAGCAGTCCGACGTTGCGGCCGTCGGGGACAATTACCTCGATCAGGAGATGATCGAGTGGGCCGGCACGGGCGTGTGCGTGGCCAACGGCGCGGAGTCGGTCAAGCAGATTGCGGACGTAGTCGTCCCGGACTGCGACGACGACGGCGTGGCGTATTTTATTGAACGGTACGTGCTTTAAAGATCGGGAAGGGAACTTCAGCAAACGGAAACGGAGGAGGACGGGGAATATGTATTCCATCGGCGTTGACATCGGGGGAAGCAAGATTGCGGCGGGCATCGTTGACGAGCAGATGCGGCTCGTTACCAAAAAGTCCATGCCGTTTCCGCATACCGGGGAACCAATGGATTCCGTCATGGTCATAACAACGCTTGTCGACGCGCTCGTATCCGAAAACGGGCTCGATATCGGGGACGCCTGCAGCATCGGCCTTGCGGTCCCGGGCAGCATCGACTACGAGAATCGCAGAATCATCGACGCGCACAATCTCGACTATCATGATTTTCCGCTTGGCGAGCTGATTATGGACCGCTACCCGTCATGCGACGTATACGTTGAAAACGACGCGAACGCCGCCGCGCTCGCGGAATATTACTGCGGAGCGTTCCGCGGCCATTCGTCCGGCCTTCTGATCACGATCGGGACGGGTATCGGCGGCGGCCTTATCATGGACGGGAAACTGTTTATCGGCGGGATGAAAAACGGATTCGAGTTCGGCCACGCGACGCTGGTGTTCGGCGGCGAGGCATGCACGTGCGGCCACGACGGCTGCATCGAAGCGTACTGCTCGGCGGCCGCGCTTGTGCGCGAAGGACGAAAGGCGGCGGCCGCGCATCACGAGAGCGCGATGTACACGCGCGCAAAAGGCGACCTTACGAGGATCAACGCAAAGCTCGTCATGGACTGCGCACGGGAAAAAGACGCGGTGGCGATGGAGATCTATCGGAAGTTTACGGACTATCTCGGCGCGACGGCCTGCACGGCGATTGCGCTGTTCGATCCGGAAGTGATCGCGTTCGGCGGCGGCGTCAGCAACGACGGCGAATTTTTGCTCGGCCCGATCCGCGCGTACGCAAAGGAATATGCGTTTTTCAGGAACCATGCAAAAATCGTCGTAGCCGAAATGCGGAACGACGCGGGGATCGTCGGCGCGGCGATGCTCTTCAGGCAGAATCAACGGCCCGCATGATACGGGAGATTACGGACAAAAACGAAAAATCCAGAATCGCTTCGGAAATTCTCGACGACCTGCCGGAGTGGTTCGGGATACCGGAAAGCACCGCCGCATACGTGCGCGAAAGCCGGGATATGCCGTTCTGGGCCGCTTTCTCCGGAGATGAGCCCGTCGGTTTCATCGCTTTAAAGCAAACGAGCGCATATACGGCGGAGGTCTTCGTAACGGGCGTCAAAAAACGGTTCCACAGGCAGGGGATCGGCGGAGAGCTTTTCGACGCCTTTTACCGGTACGCCAAAGAAACCGGATACGAATTCATTCAGGTCAAGACCGTAGACGCCGGACATTATGAAGAGTACGACCGCACGCGGATGTTCTACGAGCATCTCGGTTTTCGAAAGCTGGAGGTGTTCGAGGAGCTTTGGGACGCGCACAATCCGTGCCTCGTCATGGTAATGGCGGTAAAATAAAAAAGCGCCGCGCGCTCGAAATTCATTATGCCAAAATCGATTGCAACAGAATCGCAACAAATAGACAAGGAGCCAATTTCTTGGCTCCTTTGTATTTCCCGTCCGTCAAGCCTTTCTGATGGTGCCCTATCCACCGGAAAGTAGTTATGAAGTTACGTAGTAGTTCGGTTACGCGGTTTAAGGAGGAAATCGGTAATGAAAAAACGAACATAACGGACGGAAACTTAATATGTTTTTTTATTACATATTCAGTATAGCATCGGAATTATGCAATTGCAAGCACGAAAGCGTAACGGAATGTGTCAAATTTATTGATTAACTGTGAATGTTGGCGTAAAAGCGGAATTTGCCGAGTCGCGCTGCTGAATCAAAATGTTGTGTAGGCCGACCGACAGCGCATACGAAATAGCCCGTTCATACTCGCGGGCGGTGATTTTTCGGTTCAGCGGGAAGTCTGTTACATCCGGCTGCGGCGTATACTGACTCATGATCGAGACGTATGTGCCGAGCGGGAAGTGCGTAACAATCTCGTCGAACACGCGGCGGGAATCGTCCACGCAGTTCGGAAGCACAAGATGCCGGATCGCAAGGCCCTTTTCCGCGATGCCGTCGCCGGACAAAACCAGATTGCCGACCTGCCGGTGCATTTCCCGTATCGCAGGCAGGGCGAAGGCGCAATAATCCGGCGCGTTCGAAAACCGCGACGAGAGCCCGGTGGAAACGTACTTGAAATCGGGAAGATAAATATCGACAAGCCCGTCGAGAAGACGCAGCGTCTCCACGAGCTCATAACCGCTCGAATTGTAGACGACGGGTATCGTCAGCCCGGACGCCTTTGCAAGGCGTATGCCCTCCGCAACCTGCGGAACATACGGCGCCGCGGTGACGAGGTTGACGTTATGCGCACCCTTTGATTCAAGCGTAAGGCAGGTTTCCGCCAGGCGTTTCGCATCGTAACGTTCTCCGACGTGTCCGCCGCTGATGTCGTGATTCTGGCAGTAGACGCAGCCGAGATTACAACCGGAAAAAAAGACCGCGCCGGAACCACGGGTACCGCTGATGAACGGCTCCTCCCAGAAATGCAGCATGACTTTTGCGACACGCATATAGGCGTCCGCGCCGCAGAACCCAAACGAGACGGTGCGATCAAGGCCGCACCGTCTCGGGCAGAGATTGCAGTTTTTCGGATCGTACCTCATCCGAACACGCGCCTTGCGTTGACGAAGTTTCTCGTCCAGTAGTCGGTCGAAATGCTGCTTTTGCGCACTTCGCCGGAGCTCGACGACGCGTGTATGAACGTTCCGCCGCCGGCATAGATGCCGGTGTGGCTCACGCGGCTGGACGAATCGTTTTTAAAGAACAGCAGGTCGCCTTTTTTCAGGTCGCTGATTGAGGTGATTTCCGTCCACGAGCTTACGGCGGAAAAACCGGCCGCGCTGTAGCGGCTCGTGCTGACGCCGCAGGTGCGCAGGCAGAAGTACACGAGGCCCGAGCAGTCGAATCCCTTGGACGGGCTTTCTTCCGACCATGAATAGGGGTAGCCGAGCATCGCGGTCGCGACCGAAACCAACCCGTCGGCGCTGTAGGACGCGGTGTAGGAAGGCGTGCCGCTCGACGAGGACGAGCTGCTCGAGTTCGAAGAACTGCTATCCGGGGTCGCTGTCGCCGTGGTGGTCGTGCTGCTCTTCGGCGTCGGCGTGGCCGTTGCGGTTGAAGAGCTGCTCGAGCTGGAGGAACTGCTGGAAGTCGACGTACTCGGCTTCTTCGTCGGTTTCGGCGTAGGCTTCGGCGTTGGAGAAGGCGTCGGGGTCGGGTCGATCTTCGGCCGCGCGTCCGGCGAATAGAGCAGATCGCGGTCGGAGACGTTGAAAACGCCGTCCACATCGATTTTGTTTTTTGTCTGGAAGGCTTTCAGCGCGTCCTCGGTCGCAACGCCGAAATAGCCGTTGATCTTGCTTTCGTAATAGCCGAGCTCGTTGAGGCGGGACTGCATGCTCTCAACGTCCGTTCCGCTGTCGCCAAGCTTGATTTCGTACGGCGTTGCGGCATCGCTGAAAAGGTATTCCTGTAATTCGCTTGTGGCGATGCCGTCCATATCGTCGTCGATCGTGCGCTGAAAAAGCGAGACGGCGACCGTCGTGGCGGAATTATAATAGGTGGACGGTTCGTCCGAGTCCAGATAACCGAGCTCCATCAGACGCGTCTGAAGCTGCTCGACCGTCGGATAATCGTCGTTTTCCTGCAAAACCGTATACTGGGAAACCAGCGCGCCGGCCGTCGGTTCGGCGGAAGGTTCGGGAGAAACGTCCGCGCAGACCGGCGCGAGGGCGGCCGCTTCGAACGGAATCGGCGTGGGCGTGGCGGCGAGTTCGCCGCGCTGCGCAACGGCCACGTACACGGCGTTGGCTCCCGAAAAATGGTTGACGGCAAGCGGAATCAGCACAAATCCGACGACGGCTGCGCTGAGAATGGTCAGGACCCATGTGCGCGCAGCCGGCGTGAAAAGGCGGCCGGCGCGTTTTTTACCGGGGTTCAGGCGTGGCTGGTTCAATCGTTACACCTCGAAAGATTTCTCTGCGGTCCAGGAAACAAAAGCTTCCGGAACCTGCTTTCATTATACCGGCGATACGTGGGGCTGAGTTTGAACATTCTGCGAATTTGACCGCCGAATATTACATAAACTTGTCCGAAAGCTCCTCGATTCCGTCACGTTTTTTCACACGGGCGGCCGGCGCGCGCTTTTGCTTTTGCACGCGCGCTATGGTATGATGATTTGTCAAAATATTGGAGTAAAACGATGGCACTGATACACGCGCAGGAACTGACAAAAAGCTTTGGTGAACGGACGCTGTTTTCCAATGTTGCATTCGATGTGTTCGAGCAGGACCATATCGGTCTTGTCGGCGTAAACGGATGCGGAAAGAGCACCCTTCTTCGCATGATAGCGGGCGCAGAGCCGCACGACGGTGCGGGACAGCTCGCGGTGAATAAAAGCGCGGGCGTCGCGCTGCTGGACCAGTCGCCCGACTGGCCGGCCGGCATGAGCCTTTACGACGCGGTGCTTCAGGCTTCCGGCAGATGGACGGCAATCGAGCGCGAACTGCACGAAATCGCGGAACGGATCGAACAAAGCGACTCGGTCCCCGGCTCCCTGATACGGAAACAGGCGGACCTGCAGGAGCGTTACCAGTCCGGCGGCGGGCTGACGTACCGCGCGCGGACGCGCTCGACGCTGCTGGGCCTCGGCTTTTCGGAGGAGGAGATGAAGCGCCCGGTATCGGTCATGAGCGGCGGCCAGATGCGCAAGGCCGCGCTTGCGAAAATTCTGATGTCGGACGCGGACCTGCTGCTTCTGGACGAGCCGACGAACCATCTGGACATCGCGTCGCTGGAGTGGCTGGAAGCCTACCTGACGGCGTTTCGCGGGGCCTATATCGTCATTTCGCACGACCGGTATTTTCTTGACAAGGTCTGCAGCCGCGTGCTGGAACTGGAAAACGGAACCATGCACCTGTATGCCGGCAACTATACGCGGTCCATGGAAAAGAAGATGGACGAGCGCGAATTCGCCATGCGGAAATACAAAAACTCCCTGCGCGAAATCAAGCGCATCGAGGGCATCATCACCCAGCAGCGCCGCTGGAACCAGGCCCGCAACTACGTCACCATCGCGTCCAAGCAAAAGCAGATCGAGCGCATCCGGAGCACGCTGGTCAAGCCGGAGGACGAACCGAACGCGATTCGTTTCCATCTGCAGGCGGACGCGCTGACGGCGAACGAGGTCGTCGTCTGCAGGGGGCTTTCGAAAAGCTTCGACGGGCAGGTGCTGTTCCAAAACCTCGACCTGCTGATACGGAGGGACGAGCGGGTTTGCCTGCTCGGCGCAAACGGCTGCGGCAAGACGACGCTGTTAAAGATACTCACGAACAAACTGGAACCGGATGCGGGCAGCTATAAGCTTGGTTCCAACGTGCACGTCGGATACTATGAGCAGGGCTCCGTCCGCCCGAACGACCCGCGGACGATCGTGGAAGCGCTCAACGCCGCGTTTCCGCGGTACGACCAGCGGCAGCTACGCAATATGCTCGGCTCGTTCCTGTTCCGCGGGGACGACGTGTTCAAACGCGTCGCCGACCTCAGCGGCGGCGAATTCGCGCGCATCCAGCTGCTAAAACTTATGCTCTCCGGCAGTAACGTCCTTTTTCTGGACGAGCCGACGAACCACTTGGACATCCCGTCCTGCGAGGCGCTGGAGGACACGCTGAACGAATACGGCGGGACCATGCTGATCGTAACGCACGACCGCTACCTTGCAAACCGCATTGCCGATCGCATCATCATTATGGATGGCGACGGCATCCGCGGGTTCGAGGGCGACTGGGACGCGTACAAGACGTTCCTTGCCGAAAGCGCCGCGCCGCCGGAAAAAGAAACGGCGCAGACGAAAAACGGCTATGTGCTGGCAAAGGAGCGAAGGGCGGCGGTCAATCGCGCCAGGGGCGCGCTGAACCGCGCGGAAGCCGGCGTGAAGGAAGCGGAGGAAACGCTCAAAGCGCTTGAAGAACGTGCCTGCGCGCCCGGGCTTGCAAGCGATTTTGAAAAGGCGAACGCAATCTATGCCGAAATGGAGACGCAGCGGCGCCGTGTCGAAAAAAGCTATATCGAATGGGAGCGGGCCGAGTCGGAATATGCCGGCCTTATGACGGAGGAAGACGAATAGTATGGATTATTCCAAATTTACGCTGGGGCTGCGGTTTGCCATGACGAGCGACGCGGACCTTTCGCCGGAAGACTGCTGGAACGTCGTGTTTTCCGAAGTGCCGGTCACGCATATGCTAAAGGCGCATCTCTTCGGCGCAATGGACGACGTTGCGAGGGCCGAATCGGAAACCGCGTACGTATGCATGTTTTCGAACCTTCCGCTCAGCGAGGGGAAGGAGCTCTATGCGCAGCTGCGCAAAAAGCCGTATCTGCTTTCGTTTTTAACGATCTACAAGCCGTTTATCCAGAATAACCTCGTTGAAAAATGCGGCAACCCGGTTTACGTCGGGGAAGTGCAGGAGGACGGCGCGGTCACGGGCGGCGATATTGCGCTTGGCTCGATGCGTTTTACCGGGACCGATCCGCAGCCCTGCGGCAGGGCGAACGGATGCAAGCGCATCCTGATCGCGCCGGACGCATGGGAGGGTAAGTTTACGTCCGCGGACGCGGTGCGCCACATGCTGCGCTCGGCGGCGCGCAACATGCCGAAGGCGAGCATCGAAACGCAGTTGATCGCCGACGGCGGGCGCGGCACGCTGGACGCGCTCGTCTGCTCGGTAAACGGCAGGTACCTGCTTGGCGAAATCGAAGAAACGGACGGGGCCCGGACCAAAATCCGTTATGGAATCCTGCCGGGCGAAACGATCGTCATGGAATCGGAGCCGCTGACGAAGGCGCAGCTCGCGCTTGCGCTGACGATGCCGCAAAATCGCGGGTTTCATCATTATATTCTGGGCGCGGGCGGAGGGGTTTTACCGGACTGCGTGCCGGACGGCGTGTCGGCGACGGTTCTTGGGAAGCGGATTCCGGCTTCGCGCAAAAACAGCTCGCAGATCGAATACCGCAACGGTGCGGAAACCGTTCTGGACGTTTGCGGGTTCGATTTCCGGCTGAGGAAAGCCGACTGGCTGATCGTGCTGACGCGCATGCGGGACGAAAACGCGTCCCTGCAGGACTCGACGACGGACACGCTGCTGTTCCACTGCAACGGGCTGAAAAAGCACGCGGCCGTACTCGCGTTTATGGACGACGGGCGCTTTTTCGCAAAGCTCGACAACGACACGCCGAAGCCGCTAATCAGCCGCACGTTCGACGAAGCAGCCGACGAACTGTTTCGAAGCATTCAAAGCTTCCCGGCGGACGGACGGCCGTTTTCCTATCAGGTTCCGGAAACGATCCTGAACGAAATGTAATTATTTTGGAACAAATCCTTTCCGCCGGGTGCAAAATTGCGTCCGTGCGCGTATATTGATAACACACGGCAATCAAACGATTCGGAGGACGCCTGTTATGAGAATGGTCGATATCATCGAAAAAAAAGTCAATTGCGAAGAGCTCTCAACCGAAGAGATCCGGTTTGTTGTGGAAGGTTACGTCGACGGAACGATACCCGATTACCAGATGTCCGCGCTGCTGATGGCAATCGTGCTCAACGACATGAACGAACGCGAGGCGGCGGACCTGACCCTCGCCATGATGCGCTCCGGCGACACGGTCGATCTGAGCGACCTTCCCGGGATAAAAGTCGACAAGCATTCGTCCGGCGGGGTCGGCGACACGACGACGCTGGTCGTAGCGCCGCTCGTTGCAGCGTGCGGCGGAACGGTCGCGAAGATGTCCGGCCGCGGGCTCGCGTTTTCCGGCGGCACGCTGGACAAGCTCGAATCGATCCCCGGCGTGAACATCGCCCAGCCGATCGACCGCTTTAAGGAGATCGTCCGCAAGACCGGCGTCTGCGTCATCGGGCAGACGGGCAATCTCGTTCCCGCGGACAAAAAAATGTACGCCCTGCGCGACGTGACCGGAACGGTGCAGAGCGTGCCGCTGATTGCGGCGAGCATCATGAGCAAGAAACTCGCCGCGGGCGCGGACGCGATCGTGCTGGACGTAAAGGTCGGCAGCGGCGCGTTCATGAAGACGGTCGACGACGCGCGGCGGCTTGCCGAGCTCATGGTCAAGATGGGCAAGGTGCTCCGGCGCGAGGTCGTGGCGGTCGTAACGGACATGAATCAGCCTTTGGGCCTCTCCGTCGGCAACGCGCTGGAAGCGCGCGAGGCGGTGCAGCTCCTCTCCGGCATGGTGCCGGAAGGCGACGCGCTGTACGAAGTCTGCATGCTGCTCGGCACGCAGATGCTGCGGCTGTCCAGGCTTGCAAAATCGGACGACGAGGCCCGCGCAAAGCTGAAACATGCGATTGACAGCGGCAAAGGGCTTGAGAAGCTGCGCGCCATGATCCACGAACTCGGCGGCGACGAAACGCTGCTGACGCCGGAGGGCATGGACACGCTCTGCAGGGTGAAGCAGCAGGTACCGGTGCTCGCCGACAGAGGCGGGCACGTGATCGGCATGCAGGCCGAACTGATCGGCCGCGCGGCGCAGGTGCTCGGCGCCGGCCGCGAAACCAAGGCGGACGTAATCGACCCGGCGGTCGGCCTCGTGATGCATAAGCGCGTCGGCGACGCAATTGAAAAAGGCGAGGCGATCTGCACGCTTTACGTCAACGACGACAAGTCGCTCGAAGACGCGATCGGGACCATGAATCAGGCGGTGGAAATCGGCGACAGGCCCGACCATATCGCGCCGATGGTTTACGACGTGATCCGGTGAAGCCCGGCGCACAGGACGAAAATATTACGCAAACGGGGAGTGCCAATTGAAACAGCTTATTGCAATCGACGGAAACAGCCTGATGCACCGTGCATTTTACGCGCTGCCGGCCATGACCACGCGGGAAGGGTTTCCGACCAACGCGCTGCACGGGTTTTTAAGCATGCTTTTTAAGCTGACCGAGCGCAAACCGGATTATCTGGTGGTCGCGTTCGACATGCACGGGCCGACGTTCCGGCACGAACGATATGAAGAATACAAGGCGGGCCGCCGCGAAACGCCGGACGATTTACGGCTCCAGTTCCCCGTGCTCAAGGAACTGCTTGGGCAGATGGGCGTCGCCGTCTGTGAAACGCCGAAGTACGAAGCGGACGACATTCTGGGCACATTCGCAAAGCGCTGCGAGGCGGAGGGCGTCGACGCGCTGCTCGTCACGGGCGACCGGGACGCGCTGCAGCTCATCGGCGAACACACGCACGTGCTGCTGACCAAAAAAGGCATCAGCGACACCGTGGAGTTCGACAGCGCGTTACTGAAAGAAAAATACGGGCTCGAACCGGACCGCATGCGCGACCTCAAGGGCCTGATGGGCGACAATTCCGACAACATTCCCGGTATCCCCGGCGTCGGCGAAAAGACGGCGCTCAAGCTGCTCGGCGAGTACGGAACGATCGACGGCGTGCTTTCCCACGCAGACGAGATCAAGGGCAAGCTCGGCGAAAAAGTCCGCGACAACGCGGACTCCGCACGCATGAGCTACGAGATCGGCACGATCTGCACGGAAGCGCCGGTATCGCTTTCCATAGAGGACTGCCGCTATCGCGAAGACGCTATGCCGGGCGGACGGAAAAAACTGATCGAGCTGGAAATGCGCGGCATCGCTTCGCGTTTGCCGGGCGGCGGGGAAGCCGAACCGGAAACGCCGAAATGCGCGGCGGAACGGACGGAGATTACGACCGCGAGCGAAGTATTAAACGCGCTCGGCGATGTAAAAAACGTTCGGTCGATCGCGATCGAGGCGGGCGAAACGATCATGTTCGCGCTGGATGCAAACCGGTATTACGAAGTCGTGCAGGGCGGCGATCTGTTCTCCACGCCGGTGGACGAAACGGAAATCTGGAAGGCGCTCAAGCCCGTTTTTGAAAATCAAAACGCAACGGTGCTTGCGTTCGACACCAAGCGGCTGCGGCATCTGCTGGACCGCTTCGGCATTGCCCTGAACGCAGCCGTGTTCGACGCGATGATCGCGGATTATCTGCTCGACGCGACGCGGCCTTCGCCTTCGTTTGCGGTGCTCTGCGAGCGGTCCGACCCGGACTGCAAGCCGAACGCGGCGATGCTGTTCGCGCTGAAAGAGCGCATGACGCGTCAGATTGAGCAGGCGGGCATGACCAAGCTTTATGAAGAGATGGAGCTGCCGCTTTCGCTGGTGCTTTACGATATGGAGCGCGTTGGCTTCTACGCCGACGAAACGATCCTGAAGGATTTGCAGACGAAATTCAACGGGCAGATCGAAGTCC